>JBMCUI010000063.1:0-10217 GCA_048622675.1 Spirochaetota bacterium
GGTATAAGCAATTCTGGAAGGACTGTTCAAACTGTTAATTCAATGAAACAGGCAAAGGACCATGGGGCTACAACTATCTGTATAACTAATTACACTCATTCTCCTATTGTTGAATATTCTGATATTAAATTGTTTACTGCTACAAAAGTCATTCCATTTATACAGGAATCTATGGAATCAAGAATAGCCCAGATGTTAATAATAGATATATTATATGCTAGATATGCAGCTAAAAACTTTGAAAACTCAATTGATTTAATCAACGAGTCAGCCAAATCATTAAAGAATGCATTATATAGAAAACATTAAATCAACTCATTTCTGCGAAGAAGGTGCGGTTTATCACAATAACAAACACCAGGATAAGCCCCCACATGGCACTGGCAAGATGGGTGCTCAAACCCATCAGGTTAAACCCGGTGGCCACTACCTGCAGTACTGCCACTGATGCAAACAAGCCTGCCACCTTACCTGCACCACCGGCAGGGCTGATCCCTCCCAGTACGCAGGCCAGTACTGTGGTGTAGTGAACAATCAATCCGTTAACAGCTCCCAGGGCAAAAATACCGAAGTAAAAATTCCTGCTGGAAAGAGCTTTTTATATTATATTCACACAAATGATTTTCAGAAGACTTTCTGGAAGAATCAAATTTTTTCCGGTGGCTGTGCTTTCGGGGTGTGTAGCTGCGCTTGCTCTATTCTTTGGTCTGGGGCTTTTCAGTCTGCCTCTTCTTTTTTTTCCAGAGCCAGAAGTGGCTGTTTCGGAACGTTCTCTTTCAGATCAAAAACTCCCTGGTTCATCAAACAAAAAAGCCTCCAGAGCTTCCATTTCAAAGCAGAAAATCCAGAAAAATACCCCCCCTGTAGAACCTACACTAAAGGACCACCACTACCCCCAGCAAAATCCTGCCTTTAAAGGGAACCCGTCCAGTTATGAGACCGGAAGGACTATATTTGTAACAATTGAAACAGGAGAAAGGATCCAGGATGTGATAGAGAAGCTGGAGGAATTAAAAATATCCACCAAAAGAACTGTAAAAAAGGCCATTCCGCAGCTGGACTATCCTCACTACCCTTTCAGCCTGCCTCCTCAAAACAATCCCAGAAAGCTGGAAGGGCTCATTGCTCCCGGACAGTACAGGTTTAAAAAAAACAAATTGGACCTCCTGCATGAGGAAAAGGGGGCTTATCAAAACGCTGTTTCCAATACCCTCTATGTTCTTGAAAAAATGTTATCCGCCAGCTCTCACCGGTTCAATGGCATATCCAGTTCACACGGCCTTGATCCATACCAGAAACTGATACTGGCGAGTATTGTTCAAAAAGAAGCAGTTGAAAGCCAAAACTATGACATGGTAGCATCTGTTCTTTACAACCGTTTGAACCAGGGACTCCCTCTTGCCTCCTGCCCTTCGGTGGAATATGCCCTGGGTTACCACAGACCATTTCTTACCAACGGAGATATCAGAATAAACTCTCCCTACAATCTGTATGTTCGCCAGGGGCTTCCTCCTACCCCCATCTGCATGGTAAGCTCAGCGGCTCTGGAAGCAGTAGAACACCCTATCCAAAGTAATTATTACTACTTTGTTTATGACTGGACCAGGCACAGGCTGCTGTTTTCCAGGACATATCAGCAGCACCTGGCCAAAGTAGAAGAAGCCAGAACACATTACATCCAGACACATGGTACACATTCCCTGTATGAAAAATTCTACAATAAGTATTATCAGCAGTAATCCTGCTCCACCACCATGCATACCAGGTCCATCACATTGGTCCTGGTGGGTCCGGTCTTCCACAACCCACCAACTTTTTCCAAAAAGGTGTACGAGTCGTTGCTTCCCAGATAATTTCCCGGATTAAAACCCATGGCCCTGGCTGTTTCGTAGGTGTCCCCATCTGCAAACCCGCCTGCAGCATCGGTGGGCCCATCAGTTCCATCTGTTCCAGCACTGAGAAGGTATATTCCTTTCCAGCCTTTCAGGGCTATAGCTGCTGAAAGAGCCAGCTCCTGGTTCCTCCCTCCCCTGCCGGACCCTGTGATGGTAACTGTGGTCTCTCCCCCTGCTAGAATGCATGCCGGTGTACAAACCGGGCGGCCTGAGGTCTGTACTTCCTTCCCTATCGCAGCCACTACTTCTGCCACCTCTTTTGCTTCCCCTTGCAGAAACGATGTAAGGAGCAGGGTATTATACCCCAGCTCAGCAGCCTTTTTCTCACAAGCAGCCAGCGCAGTTCGGTTGTTTCCCACAATAACGTTTTGCACACACCTGAATATGGGATCATTCTGTTGGGGGGTCTCCCGCCGTTTTCCCTGGGAACCTTCCTGCAGCACCTTCATTACTACCGGTGGAAGCTTTTTGGAAATACCATACCGCCCTACTATCTCCAGGCAATCCATATAGGTGTCAGTGTCAGGAACAGTAAGCCCGGAAGCGATTACATCCAGCCTGTCACCCACTACATCTGAAAGTATCAGCCCCACCAGAGCTGCCGGATAAACCGCCACCGCCAGCCTGCCCCCCTTCAGTCTGGAAAGGTGCTTCCTCACAGCGTTGATTTCATCAATGCCGGCCCCACATTGAAGAAGCAGCCGGGTGGTCTTCTGCTTGGCAGCAAGATCAACGGGAGGGTCCGGGGCGGGCAGCAGTGCGCTTCCTCCTCCAGAAACGACAAAAAGCACCAGGTCTTTTTCAGTACACTTCTGAAGACGCTCCAGCAGATACTCACCAGCTTTAACTCCAGCATCATCGGGTATGGGGTGTCCGGCCTCAAAAATACTGGTCTTCTGTAATGTCATACCATGCCCGTATTTTACTACTATCCACCCTCCGGTCAACCACTCTTCCAGTATGTCTTCCAGGGCTCTGGCCATGGGCGCAGCAGCCTTCCCCACACCTGCAATAAAAACTCTGTCAAATTGGGCAAGGTCATATACCGTATCGCTTATAATCAAACGACTATCTTTACGCTTCACATGGGCTTTCAGGGCCATTTCCGGGGCTACAGCCTGGATGCCTGCTCTCACAATAGCCTCCAGCACCTTTTTCTTTTCTTCTTTCATGCAGTGTTCCTTTACATATATGAGAGAATTTTTCTACGGTCATTATAAAATTCAAGGGCCATTTTCTTCGCTGCTCCGTCTACTTCTCTCTCATAAAACTGGGAAGCTTTATGTGGAGGAGCTCCCAGGCAGGACTGCATGGACCTGACCTTGCCGAAGGTATCCCCTCCCAGGCTTATTATTTTTTCCCTGCAGAACTCAAGAAAAGCTGCAGTGTACAGGTAATTAAGACAGAGTTTTACTGTTTCAGGGTCCTTCTTGGACAGAAGATAGCCCATGGCCTGGTAAAGGATTTCAATCCACATACCGGAGCTCACTCCAAGAAAAATAAATTGGTCCCGGTCATCGGCCCTGGTCTGCTGAAGGCGGGAAAGGGCCTTTTTTATTTGACCAAATGTCTCCGGAACAAGCACCTTTTTTATTGCATCCCGGTAAAGGTAAAATTTATCTACCAGGATCATTCTTTTGAAATCAACATCGAAAACTTCTGTATATCCAGGATCGATGAACCCGATGCCCGTTTTTTCAGGACCCCAGGTATGGGGCTGTGCCAGAGGGACATCCTGTCCCAAAAGCTTTTCTACCCTTCCGTCCAGCCTCTGGTAGTATAGCAATCTCTCCAGTGCTGCTCCGATCACCTCCCCGGGCATTACCGAAAGTTTTGCCTCGTCTGTAATTTCATGAAGCTTGGCCCCCAGATAAACCTCGTATATGGCTATGTGGGGGTCTGCTATATTGTCAAACGTAGTTGCTATATCTGTTCCATAGCGCCTGCGGTTTTTGTCCCATTCTGCATTACGCTCATGCTGCACCGCACCTGCTGATAGAACAATATCTCCGGATATGCCTCCAGGTACATACTCACCCATCAGTGTGGTGAGGGGTCCTACTACAAACCTGGTAAGGGAAGCATCCACAAAATGACGGGCATACCGGGCGGTTATAAAAAAATCCTTCCCTTTCCTGGTCTGCCGGTGAGATGCCTCCACCTGGCTGAATACTTTAAACCATGGTTTCAGTTCATTACGAAGGTCCCCATCAAGAAGGATCAGCTCTCGCAATGTTGGACAGTACCCAAGCTCGTCATACAAAATCTTCAGGGCACTGCCTTTTCCAGGGGTTCGGTCTCCTTTATAGCCGTCGTATGCCGCCGCTATCACCATTATATGTTCACTACTCGCTCTATCCAGCTCCGATAAGGCTTTTTCTGCCCCCTCCAGAGCGGCCTTCAGGGTAGAATCTTCAGGCATATCCATCCTGTAACTCCCGTCCGACACCACAAATGCAACATTTTTGCCTTTATACACTTCAGCTGCTGCTTTTACCCCCCGGTAGAGCTCATTCCCTATGGTATTCTCATTTTTGAATGTAGGATGCCCCACCACCACTTCAGCACCAAACCCGGCAACAACCCTGCCCAGGCTCCCTTCAGCAACCGGACAGTCTGCACGGTACAGTCTCTTTCCTATGTGATGAAACCCCATCTCTCACCTCAAGAACCTGACTGAGATAATATAAGTAAAGATACTCCTGGAATAAAAGATTTCAAACGAACTGTTTTAAAAAATGCTTTCAAAAAATTATCTCACTAGAAAATACCTATTTGAGGATTACTATGTTATAGCAATATTTTGGGTTTTAAAGGAAGATAAGCGAGAAGTGCCATTATGGGGCCGGCCCAATAAAAATGAAAAAATACAGCAGCAGGCAATAAATATCGTGAAGACAAAATACAGTGGAACAGTGTTTTCAGATATGCAAATTGCACTGAAAATAATCAATCTTTTTTTCCTAATTATTCCTCCATGGCTGCGTCTTGCCAGTTTTTATATCTATCTGTCACGAGATTTTGACAAGTCATGGAAAATACCTGCAAGTTGGGGGTAAATTCGCTTGAAGATCTTTCGTTGGGAGTTATAGAGACGCGTATTCTCATGCCGGGGCTCGGTGACATCCATCATTCGGTTCCTGGCAGCAGCATTCAATCCTGACTCCCCTATAGCAATTCCTGCAACAATAGCTGCACCAGTTGCAGAATGCTCCTCGCCCCTATTCCAGGTAACCGATACCCCGTAAATGTCCGCCTGAATCTGACGCCATAATGAACTGCGGGAACCACCCCCAGAGCATATTACCTTATTTACAGGAACATCCAACTCATGGAAGATATCCAGGGATTCGCATAGAGAATAAGCCACACCCTCCATTATTGAACGAACCATGTGAAAGTGAGTATGCCTCAATGATAAACCGATGAAACACCCCCTTGCATTCGGGTCCATATACGGCGTTCGCTCGCCGCACAAATACGGAGTAAAAATTAGGTCTTCCGATCCAGGTGATATTTTCTCCGCCCCACTTGTCAGCTCCTCTATATTTGGACTATCCGTTTCTGTATATGAGTCAGATGAAATTATGTGTACATTCTTAGCGAACCAGGACAGTGAAAGTCCTGCAGAAAGCGTCGCTCCCATCAGGATTCTGAGATTTGGATAGATGTGACAAAGAGTATGGACTCTAAAGTCTTGTAAAGGCCTGTCGATGGCAGTGATAACAGTACCACCTGTGCTAATAGCTATTGCAACCACTCCCGGACGGCAAACACCCAATGATATTGCGGCCATAGCCTGATCAGCACCCCCTATAGCAACTGGTGTCCCTGGTTTTAGTCCTGTGTCCTCAGCTGCTTCCACCGTCAACTCGCCTGCAAGAGCAGTGGGCTCCTGTATTGAGGGGAGGAAATAATCATCGAGGTTGAATACCTTAATCAATTGATTTGACCAGTTTTTTTCAAAAATATTGAATAGTAAGGTGCCGGACGCATCTGTAGTATCAGTTGCCAAAAGCCCGGTGAGCCTGTAACGGATATAATCTTTTGGCAGCAGCGCATGGGCCACTCGTCTATACACCTGCGGTTCATACCTCTTAACCCAGGCGAGTGAGACCGCGAAAAAACCGCTAGCTAAGGGAAGGCCTGTAATTGAGTTTATAAATTCAGCACCAATATCCTGCAGCCATTCTGTGCAAATCCCAGCAGTTCTCCTATCGGGCCAGATGATCGCATCACGAAGTGGGTAACCATCACTGTCCAACAATACTAGTCCATGCATCTGGCCTGAGAGCCCTATAGATCTAATCCGAGCGGTTCTTACGCTTTCTGTACTCAAAACCCACTGCATACATTCACATGTGGCTTGCCACCAATCTTCAGGCAACTGTTCTGCGTACCCGGGATACGGCTGGCGGATTTCGTACTCCCTGGCATGTACCGCCAACACAGAACCCGTACTGTCTAGTGCCAGAACCCGTACGCTGGACGTGCCCAAGTCAATACCTAAAAAGCAATCCACGTTTAACCCTCACCTCTATAAATCTCCAAACATACAATCATTGGTTATCCTTTCACTGCGCCAAAGGTAAGGCCTTTTGCCAGGTAGCGCTGAATGAGCAGGGAAAATATCACAGGGGGGCCGATGGCAATGAGGGTATTCACGGCGGCAAAATCGAAGCGTACACCTCTGGTGCTTCGTGAGGAGAGGATGAATACGGGCAGGGTTTGTGAATTGGAGGAGGTTAGGGTGAGGGCCAGCAGGGCTTCGTTCCAGGAGAAAGC
Organism: Spirochaetota bacterium; assembly: GCA_048622675.1. GTDB lineage: Bacteria > Spirochaetota > B62-G9 > B62-G9 > DRHN01 > JBMCUI01. Next base: position 6,681 of record JBMCUI010000063.1, read on the forward strand.
AAATACAATCACCGCGGTAGCAATGAGACCATTCAAGGACAGGGGAAGAGCGACCTTGTAAAAAGCACGGTATGGGCTTGCTCCGTCTATGTAGGCTGCTTCTTCAAGCTCCTTAGGAATCTCGGTGAACATCTGTCTCATGATCAATATACCGAAGGGGAGGTTGAATGTGACATAGACCAGAACCAGCCCTAACCTGGTGTCAAGAAGCTTGATGGTCATAAGCACCACAAAGAAGGGGATCAGCACTACAACCGGAGGTAGAACACGTTGAGATAGAAAAAAGGTTATTAGATTCTTGTTGCCGCTCTTTCCAAACCTGAACCGTGCAAGAGAGTAGGCAGCCAGAGTCCCCACTATCATCACGATAATTGTTGTAGTGATGCTCACTATTATACTGTTGATTAAGAACGGGGTGGGAGCGCTTCGTTCGAACACCGTTATCCAGGGCTTAACCGTAGGTTTATAATGAATCCACGGAATCAGCGCTCCTGGCCTGAACTGATCCCTTCGCATTTTGAAGGCATTGGTCAAGCTCCAGTAGAAAGGGAAAAGAATCCATATAGCCACTATGATGAGGACTACATAAACGATTATCTTCTTCGGTATACTTTGATACTGTTTCATTCGAATATCTCCAATTAAAATTCGAAACTGGTTGTTCCTGTCACTCTATATAGCGATAACTTTTCCTCCTGTTCCACAATCTATTAAAGCGTATAAATATGTATTACTCCTCCTGCTGTTACTCTGTTATATCTCGGACTGCAGTTCCGATTAAACGAGTTATTATCAGCATCACAATAATGAGAAAAATGATGGCCATTGCAGCACCGTGCCCGAAATCAAAAAACTTGATGGTGGTCCGATAGCCGAGCAGTGAAAATACCTGGGTCGCCGTTCCCGGTCCTCCTCCTGTCAGGCTCATGGCCAGCCCGAACACCTTGAAAGCGCGTATAAGCCTGAATAGAAGAACAATGGTTATGGTGGGCAGGAGGTAGGGAAGGGTGATATGCCTGAACATTCTCCAGTCGGATTTGGTATCCAGGTATGCATTTTCATAGAATGATATAGGTATAGACTCGAACCCAGCCAACATAATGATGAATACAAAGGGGGTCCAGCGCCATATGTCAAGAAGTATTATTCCCAAAAGAGCATAAAAAGGATCTGAAATCCATGCAATCTCTTTTCGTAGAAAGTAGTTTACCGGTCCTCCTGTCTGATGGAACATGGTGACCCCAAGATAGCCGATAGCCACTACGGTGGTGAAAATTGGGGCCGTAAATATGGTCCGGAATAGACCTTTGAAGCGTATCTCCCGGCTCAGCAGCCAGGCAAAAAAAGTCCCCAGCACAAGTTCCACGCTTATGGTTGCTGCTACGAATATAAAGGTTATTCTCAAGCTTTCCCAGAAATCGGGGTTTCGGAAGTTATCCAGGTAATTGCCAAACAGCACAAATCGAGTCATGCCCTCGCCCAGGCGGTATTCGAAAAAGCTCACAGTTATGGTATAGAACAGAGGGTAAACAACAAAAAAAGCAATCCATATAATAGCGGGAAATAAGAACACATACTTGATTGAAAAAGCCTTTTTCAATTTATCCATTCTTCATTTCTCTTGGTAATGGTTCATCTGATATTTAAAGGGGGAGGAAGCCGAGGCCCTCTCCCCTCTCGATTGTATTCCTACTGGAGATTGAAAGACTGCCTGAACAATCTCAGCTGGTTCTCCTTTCCGTGTCTGGAAGTTATACTTTGAAATTTATCATAGGTGTCATCCATCGCTTCTTTCGCTTCCTTCTGTCCTGAAGCTACCTTATTGATCTCCACATCCAGTGCCCTCCAGTACTCGTTCGTTCCAGGGATCATAAGGTAGGGAAACTGTTTTTCAGCAGTGAAATTAACCCAGTAGGCATCGGTGTATTCCCTGACGTCCTGAGCGTTCCATCCCTGTTTCTCATAATCTTCCACACTGGCGGTACCGTGGGGCTCCAGGAAGGCAAAGGTTCTCCCCGGATCGACCCCGGTCCACCCCCTGGTAAAGTTCCAGAAGGCATTTTCCTTCTTTGCCATGAATGCGAGGTAGTCATAAGTGGCTCTGGGGGCATCCGAATACACCGAGATCACCCCGTGCCAGCTTCCCCCGGTGGTATTTCCCACCCGGTTCGGCTCGTCAAATTCTACCCACTCATCCCCTATGGGATCATATGCACGCGTGGTCCCGGGCATGATCGCAGCTCCCAGTTTGCCCTTTACCACGGACTCTTCCTCGTCCTGGGCCAGAGAACCCAGGTCACCCCAGGTATAGGTCAGGACAGCATCACCTTTGAGGAACAGGTCCCAGGCCTCACCCAGAGTCCATCCGATCATTCCCTCGGGCCCGTACTGTACCATTTCCGTAAGGTCCTCCAGGGCCTTGACATGACCGGGAGAATTGATGAGCGGTTCAAAAGTCTCGGCATTGAACCAGAACCTGTCGTTCTGGTCAGAGATCACATAGGGAGCCGCCCAGCTCATGTAATGGAACATGCCCTGGGCACCCACCTTCAGGTGCATAGTTACTCCGTAGTCTTTCTCACCGTCATTGTCCCAGTCCCAGCCATTGAAGAACTTCGCCACATCCAGAAACTGCCTGGTCGTCTTCGGGGGTACGGGGAGATCGTATCCCATCTCATCCTTGAACCTCTGCTGATATTCCTTATTGGTGAGTATATCCTTTCGATAGTACATCACCTGGCCGTCATTGTCATTGGGCACTCCGACCCATTTTCCCGCCCAGGAATAGAGGGTTTTCATGGCGGGTACCACTGTGTCAGGGTCCCACTGTGGAAACTGAGGATCGTCCATGAACTGCTCGATGTCATAGATGTACTGGTCTCCTGAGAAGTAATCACCGGTGAACCAGGTCGCAGTAAGATATGCATCGTACTGACCCATCCCGGTAATCAGATCGGTAAAGATCTTCTGGTGAAATGCCTCAATGGGAACCTCAGTAATCTTAACCTTTGTTCCTCTGCCCCTTTCCTTCTCCCATATATCTGCGAAGTGAAACAGGGGCTGAGATACAGTGGCCTTGAGGGCCATGATGTTAACTTCATCCCCCCATACATCGGGAGCCTTCTTCCAGGGGATTTCAGCAGCTTCAGCTGGTGCTTCTTCCTCAACTGCTTCTTCCTTTCCACCACCAGCAAAAGCAAACGTAGTAAAAAAGGTCAAAGCTAAACATGCAACAAGAAATACAAATAGTTTACGTTTCATCTTTAGTACCTCCCTCCTTTTTATAAAAAGATTTTTATTTATTCCCTCACGATATAACGTAGTAAGAAATATGCCTTTATCGCAACAGTTTCGCCTTCTCCATGCATGCCTGTTTAAGATGTATGGATTATTTAGAGAAAATATTTACAAATATGCACATTAAAAGCGTCGTTAGAACCTTTTATTTCTTATCTTAACATACGATATTATCATGTCAAGCGAAATTTATATATTTCAGTACTGGCGTTTTTCCACCAGAATGCATGACTCAATCCC
>JBMCUI010000064.1:0-9897 GCA_048622675.1 Spirochaetota bacterium
GAATATGGTCTCACTCTGGGCATCGAAAAACCGCCATAATTCAAATCCGGTAGTCCCGTCAATGGCCTGTATATCCATATTGCGGATAGGAAATACCATATCCGGGATTCCATCCTGGTTCAAATCAGAAACCAGCGGAGAAGCAACAATACTGCTCTGGCCCTGATAGTACCACAATTGCTCCAGGTTTTGAGTATACGCCACTCCATCCCCGTTCTCAAACAGCAGTACTATATCCTGCCTGCCGTCATCATCTGCATCCAGAAAAACCGGCCCAAAGAAAGGCTTGCCGGTATCCTGCACCAGTACCTGCTCGCCGCTGCTGCCTTTAAGGGCAGCCAGTCTTCCGGCAGTGCTGCCGTATACCATTTCCAGGTCCTTTTGACCATCTACATTCAATCCCACCCCGGTCCTGATTATGGGAACTGCTTCCCCCATACCGGGCGGAAATCTCCATACCGTGTCCATATTCATATTTTCACTCTCAGACAACTGCACTTCTTCAACTGTTGTTTTTTTATACTCTGTTAGCTCTTCTTCACTGTAAATCGGCCCTTCTTCCAATTCTTTACCCTTCAGCCCTGGTACATCTATAGAGCTTATATAAGCAAGCGGGTCCAGAACCTTTTTTATATGTTCTGGAGAAGGTTTCCCTGCCGGGGCCTGCTGGAGTGTTTCCTCAGGCTGCTGCCTCTCACCGGCCGGTGCCTCTGGTTCGGGAAATTCTTCAGGGGCAGTTGCCGGAGCTGAAGGGGCCTCCCCTGCTCCTGCAGCTTCTTCCAGCTCCTCTCCAGGGAAAAACAAATTTTTTATGGGCTTTATTATCCTGGAAAAAAACCCCTCCTCCGAAACCCCCTCTTCTTCCGGCATCGCAGGGGCTTCTTCCTGGGCCGGTTGCTGAGCAGATGGTTGAGGTGTGGGCTGAGGTTCTTCGGGAGCTGGTTGTTCAGGTGCAGCAGGTTTTGTTGTTTCTTCCGAAGGTTTTTCCGGTTCAGCTTTCTCTTCTACCTGTGCTTCTTCAGGTTCTTTTTCCGGCCTCTCCACCTCTACCGGTATTTTTCTGAAAAAAAGCTTTTCTATTCCCTGAGGAACAGCAATGGCTGTCCTGTTTTTTATAGTAGACTGGTCAGGCTGGGGCAGCTCAAGCTGGGGTTTCTGGGAAAAAATATTTTTTATTTTAGAAAAAATCCCTTCCTTCTGTGATGCCCTGCCGGTCTGCTCAGCTTCTGCTGAAGCAGCCTTATCTTCAGCTTCCTCCGCCTCAGCAGCCGGGGGTTCGATGGACGGCTGTGGGGATGGTTCTGGTTCTTTTTCTACAGATTGGAGTGCTGGAATATCCCCTCCTATTCGTTCAGTTACCACCGTGGAGATCTGACGGGTGGTAAAATAGTATATCAATACGAATGATACTATGAGTACCACAGCTCCGGCTCCCAGGTACATGACCAGCTTTGTTTTTTCTCCAAATACATTTTTTTTCTGAGGCGGGTAAAAAAGTCCCACCACTGGACCAAAGTTTATCCTGTCTCCATAGGTGATGTTTACACGGTCAATTATTTTCCCGTTTACCGTGGTAGTCTCGTTTCCAGACACATCAACCAGAAAATAATTACCTCCTGAGGTTTCGATTTCTGCCTGGTTAGGAGCCACTTCATCGTTTTCCAGCACCAGATCATTGTCCTCAGCGGCACCTATTTTATAGGTGGGTTTTTTGAATTCTACCTCCTGGATTCGGTTGTCCGGATATCGAATAATCAGTCTGGCCATAACTCCACCTGCTTTAACTCTTTTTATTATCGACTTTTTTATAAAAAATTAAATAAACAGGACTCCAACACAGCCTTTCACCAATCTTTACACACCTTTCATGGCTCTGGCTATAGTGAGCAAATCTACATTCGCTGCCCGGTACCGGTACAATACTCGAGCACACCCGGAAGCAGTGGCTCCGGTGGTCAACACATCGTCCAGCAGAAGTATATTTCTGCCAGTTACATATTTGCCTGTATTTTTCCTGAGAATGAATCTGTCAGTAACATTGTTCAGTCTTTCTGTAAGGACCTTTATACTGCTCTGAGGCCTGGAGGAGCCTTTTCTTAACACCATATTACCACCAAACTGTATGGAAAGAAAGTCTGAAATATGTTTTGCTACCAGATATGATTGGTTAAATCCCCGCTGGGAAAGCCTGGACAGGGTAAGAGGCACCGGGAGTAGTATATCATGTTTTTTAATGTAATCACTTTTATATGTAACAAGCAGTTTGGAAAACATCCTGCCCAGAGAGCTTCTTCGATTGAACTTATACATGTGGATCAACTCTCTGAGCCTTCCGGAAAACACCCCCAGAGATTCATTTTTTTCAAATAAAAATTGAAAATCACTGCACTGAGAGCACCCATTATCCCCCATACCCGGCGCTCCGCATCTGGAACAGCAGCGTCCCTGTATAATTTCCATTCCATCAATACATTGCTGGCAGATGCAGGAGCTTTCCTCAAGGCTCCTTCCGCAATATACACACCGGTTGGGAAAAAGAACATCAATTACAGCCAGAGGGAGTTTTTCCACTAGCCTTATTATTTTCATAAATCCACTCGAACTCTTTCTCTTTATTATGCTTCTAATTTATACACACTTTCAATATATTTACTTGAAAACATTTTTATTATGAAAGTCCTGGTAAGGCATAATAATCATATTTATATGCTCAATACTATCCAACTTTTTTGTACTAGTTCATCGGTCCGTTACCGTGTTATTACTATAGTAAAACTAATATCAAAAAATAAATCAATAGATAATATAAATAATATCACTAAATAATTGATTATGCCAAAAAAAACACGAGTTTTCCAAAAGCCCGTACAATCCGATAGCTGCTGTCGGCTGGGATTTTTTGAGGGCCTCAGGGACGGGGTTCCTATTTTAATGGGATACTTTCCTATCGCCCTCACATTCGGCCTTCTGGCAGCCAGGGATATACCCCTGGTGCACAGTGTTGCATTTTCAGTGCTGGTTTTTGCAGGAGCAAGCCAGTTTCTTGCTCTGAATCTCATCCACCTCCAGGTCCCGCTCCTACAGACAGTTACCGCAGCATTTCTTTTAAATCTACGGCATTTTATAATGAGTTCCTCATTAGCCAGCAGACTGAAAGCTGACCGGGAAGAATGTTCAAATGATAAAAACTCAAGCCCTCGAAGCAGCTCTGGCAACCTTATTCCGATCATTTCTTTTGGCATCACAGACGAAACCTTCTGTGTGGCATCAATGAAAAAAGAAAGGCTCACCCAGCGCTTCCTTCTGGGGCTTGAGTTAATATCTTACACCAGCTGGGTAAGCGGGACCTGCCTGGGCTACATAATGGGGTCAATCCTCCCCTCTCCTCTACAAAAAGCCATGGGGGTTGCCCTGTATGCACTTTTTGCAGCATTGCTGGTCCCTACAATTAAAAAGTCTCTGTCCATGCTGGCTGCAGCCGGGTGTGCTGCTGGAATAAACACCCTTGTGCAGGGGGTGCTGAGCTCAGGCTGGGCACTGGTTTTATCCATTATCTCTGCATCGTTGGTGGGTGCACTTGTTTTTAAAAACCAACCTTCTGGAGCAGCAGAATGAAATTGTGGCTTATTATTATACTCATATCCATTCTTACTTATCTACCACGGTATCTACCTTACAGAATAATGATGGAGCGGAAACTTCCTCCTGCGGTGGAGCGTTTTCTTTACTTTGTTCCTTGTGCTACTCTGGGAGCCCTGATCTTTCCCGGCGCAATTCATGCTGTAGAAGGTTTGCCGTTTGTTTCCCTGGCAGGAATAGCTGCCTCCTTTGCAGCAGCATGGATCAGCAGAAACCTGGTAGTGTCTGTCTTTTCAGCAGTGGGGGTTTGCTACGGCCTGATTTACCTGGGCGGTTACTAAACCTGACCTTTTCTTCCACCAGTCTTGCATCCCAACAGCTCCGGTCTACACTCCGCCACAGCCTGCCGGTCGGGACTGTTTTTTGCTCCACGGAAGCGCCGGTTCGCTCCACCTGCTCACAGCCTGCCGGTCGGGCTTGCAGCTTTTTTTCACCAGCTAATCTCCACACTTGCTTTTCCAGCGGTTAATCCAGCCTGCCCTGTTTTGCAGCACGGTGTGCATATCGTACAGGCTCCGGCAGGCGGTATCTGACAGCGCACTGCAGTACAAACCATACAGCGCTTTTCAAACACACCCCATATCCTATTGAAACAAATACCGGCTTTACTTCATCCCTGGTCCGTACCACTGCACCTACAACCTCCCCGGTATGGGTAAGCGGCTCCCACTCTCCCTTTTTTGGACCCGGATGTACGTAATCTCCTACCAGCCTGGATTTGGCGCATCCTATAGCAGGTACTTCGGTCAGAAAGCCCAGATGGGAAGCAAGACCAAATTTCCTGGGGTGTGCCAGGCCGTGTCCGTCCACAAGCAGCAAATCAGGTTCTGTACCAAGCTTCTGCACTGAACTGACGATACAGGGAATTTCTCTGAAGGAAAGAAGGCCGGGTATGTAGGGATACGGTATACAGGTGTACGAGACGGCGAAATCCAGCAGTTCCATTCCGGGAAAGCTCATCACCACCACTGCAGCACAGGCAGTTTTACCCCTGAAAGCAATATCCACTCCCCCCACTTTCTTTACAGTTCCGAAAATGTCATGGGTGACTACCTCTGATGCCAGCTTCTCCTGCAGATTTTTTGCCTCATGGTAATTCAAACTCCAGCTGTGTTTCCTATTTACTTTCATTTATACAGCCCGGGTTATATAGTTCAATTCCTCGATTGCAGTTCTGGTCCGACCCCTATTAACCACCTACCCGCTTAAAAAAGTAGTAAATAAAAAAGTAGCCTGTCCCCTTTTATTTCGCTATTATACAAAGTACTTTACCGGTGGCAATATCATCCATTAGTTTTAGTGTACGTAATCGAGGTCCATTAATCAACGATAACAGCTGTAAAAGCATTATGAAGCCATACTCTCCGGAGCGGTATATGGCTTGCGGATTGTCTTGAAAGCGCTTCCCTGAACAGGAGAAAGATAAATATGATTAAATCTGTGTGTGTTTTCTGCTCCTCCAGCAACTCGGTAGATGAACACTACCTGGAGGCAGCTCGAAGATTGGGCCAGGAGCTTGCAGGCAGCAAATTCAGCCTGGTTTATGGAGGCGGAAACTCAGGGCTGATGGGGGAGCTGGCCCGTACAGTAAAGCTGCGGGGTGGAAAGCTGACAGGAGTCAACCTGGACAGGTTTGTGGAAAAAGGATTCTGCTACCGGCAGGCAGATGAAATGATAGTGGTGGATACTATGAGGGAGCGAAAATACATAATGAAAGAAAAATCTGATGCTTTTATTGCCCTTCCGGGAGGCCTGGGTACCATGGAGGAGCTGCTGGAAATTCTTTCTCTAAAGCAGCTTCATTTTCACAACAGTCCTGTAGTAATAATAAACACCAATAACTACTTCTATCATCTTATCCAGCTCTTTGAAGAGGGGTTCAATCAGAGGTTCATGAAACCCCAGTACAGGAGCTTATACTTTGTGGCCCAGGATGCTGAAGAAGCTGTAGAATACATCAAGCAGTACAAGCCTTCTCCTGTGCCGGTTAAATGGTCCTGAGCCTCACCTTTTCACCGGTTCTATTAAATTATTTCTTTTCTGGTATTCCCTGGCCTGGTACATGAAGGCCTGCAGCCTGGTATCAATACTGGTATCCTCCTGTCCGTCGTACACCACATCCACCCAGGGAATGTTCTGGTGGTCTTTTCGAAAAGGCCCGGAAATTGAAGAAAGGAGGGTACCCGGCATACAGGTAAAAGGAAGTATATTGGCTACTCCACATATCCCTGTGGGTACCTGCCCTACACTGGACCCCATGACCAGGGCAGGTTCTCCGTCATAGCTCTTATCAATATAGGGGCTGCACAGCTCCAGCACCTCTTCCAGGGGGATATCACGGTGAAGGTCTATCCTTCCGTCAACTGACTTTTTCAGCTTCTTTTCTGTCAGGTCCTGAAAGAACTCCTGAATCTTGGCCCGCAGAAGCCCTTTTACACTGCGGGTCCAGGTGCTGTCCCTCCAGTACCGGTAGGTGGTATAGGCTATCCATTCCCTGACCGGGGCGATCATGGTCTCTGCACCCAGTTTTTCCAGCCGGCTGACCACCCATCCGCTCCAGAAGGGGTTGTCTCTCATGAAAATCTCCCCTGTCACCGATATGACCGGCTTGCGGGGGCCTTCGTTAATCTCTATACTCCAGAAAGCATCCGCCACCCTGGCCATAACCAGGTGAAGGTCACCTGCTCCGGCTTCCACTGAGTTTATGATCCACCCCAGACACTCCTGGTACACCCTGTTGCTCTCACCCGGGTTTTTCTCATACGGACGGGTCTCCTGGAGAAACTTCCTTAAAAGATCAATTGCCACTATCCCCTTCCAGGCAGCAAGCCTGAACTTGTTCCCATGTCCGGCTGAAAGGTCCTGGTAAGAATTGTCATTGCCAGGTGATACTATCTCCACATCCGAATAGCCCATCCTGTCAAAAACAATCCTCTGCAGCCTGTTGTACTGGCCGAACCTGCATGGCCCGTTGTGATCGGGCATGAAAAAGCTGGATTTCTTGGGATCAAAACCCGGCTCCATTATTTTTTTCAAAAAACTCCCGGTAGTGCATATCATAGGAAAACATTCCCTGGATGAAGTATACTTGCGGCCCAGCTCCAGGTCTTTTTCATCCTGGAGGGGCAGAACCTGTGCATTGACTCCACAATACCGGGATGCTGCAGCCAGAGCATAGGCATGATCGCACATGTAAGGGACAAACAGCTGTCTTTCAGCGGAGATATTGGCACGCATTCCATTTACTGTAAATGCTTTGTCCTGCTGGTGCTCCTCAGAATGTTTCCTCCGGCTTCCTTTAAGGCTGTCCAGAAAAGCTTCGCACCTGGTTATCATTCCAGCATCTGCAGAATGCTCGTCAACCTCCAGCTGGAGGTAGGGCTTGCCTTTCATTTCCTCTCTCACAAAATGGGAAAGAAACGAATCAGGCCCGCAGCGGAAGTTGCCCAGGTATACTGCATTCAGGTTGCTGTGCCTGGCAACTATCCGTGTAGCAGCAAGAACCTTTCTGCCGTTGGGCCAGTACATCATGGGGTAGGTATTAAATATGTTTTCCTGCTCAAGGGGAAGAAAGTCCATGGGAATAGGAAGGACCTCATGATTTATCAGCTTTTCCACCAGCCTCAGGTTCAACTCCGGGTCACTGGTATTGTAAGGTCTTCCTATCACCACCACAGCTTCCCTGGCAGCAGGCAGGTTCTGAAAAATCTGCTCCCCCCGCCTGGAAACCATTTGCTCAAACTCCCTCAGGGCCTCCTCTGCCTGCTTTACTGCCTGCATCACTCTGGAGCGGGAAATGCCGAACTTCTGATTCATAAACCCGGCTATTTCATTATTCAGCACCCTTCCGAAATATCTGAAGTGAAAAACAGGCATCAACAGCCTGTCGGTGTCCTCTTCTTCGCTCAGTGCAGCTTTAACCATGTAGGGATAAGACTGTACCCATGGGCAGTTGTAATTAATGGTTGGATTTTCTTCCGATGCCCTGTCATTTATAATGGAAGGAATAAAAATATAATCAACCCTCTTGTCCAGAAGGTCGCGTACATGTCCATGCATCAATTCAATGGGAAAGCATGTCTCTGCCACGATCATTTCCAGAGATTTTCTCACCAGATTCTGGTCGGATTGGTCCGAGACCACCACTCTGAAACCCAGGTTTTCAAAAAAACTCCTCCAGAAAGGAAACTGCTGATAAAACAGGGTAAGCGCTCTGGGAATTCCTATGGCAACTCTTCCATCCGGGGGCTTGTTCTGATGGTCTCCCATCAGCATTTTCATTCGTTCATGAAACAGATTGGGAATGCCTTTCCCCCGGCCTTTACGGTCATCGATCTCGTATTTTTCGCACCTGCCCCCATAATAAAGAGGCCTTGTTTCCCCCTCTATCTTCACCCTTCGGATTTCACACTGGTTTGCACATCCCCTGCAGCTGAACCGGTCAACAGAGTAGGACCTGCTGGCTATATCGAAGCCCTTAAACCTGGTCTTCTTTTTTCCCAAAGACTGGCGTGCCAGCATGGCTGCCCCGATGGCCCCGGTGACATCATGATGAGGCGGTACGGTTACTTTCTTCCCTGTAACCTTCCTGAAAGCAGCCACCACTGCTTTATTGCTGGCCACCCCGCCCTGGAAAAATATAGCATCCCCTATTCGCTTGTCCCCCACCACCTTCTGGATATAGTTATGAACAATGGAGTAAGCAAGCCCTGCGATTAAATTTTCTTTATGCACTCCCTTCTGCTGGTGGGAATTAAGGTCGGATTCCATAAATACCGTACACCGGTCGCCGAGCCTGGCCGGAGCAGGAGCATTAAGAGCTATATCTCCGAACTGTTCCACTATGTTTATATCCAGCTTCTCTGCCTGCTCTTCCAGAAAAGAACCGGTGCCAGCAGCACAGACCTTGTTCATTTCAAAATCAACTACCACTCCCCGGTCAATGCTTATGTACTTGGAGTCCTGCCCTCCAATCTCAAATATGGTATCTACCTCAGGGTCGATATCAACTGCTGCAGTGGCCTGGGCAGTAATCTCATTTTGAATTGTATCCGCCCCAATAAAGTCTCCTGTAAGGTACCGGCCCGAACCAGTAGAGCCTGCGGCTTTTACCCTGACCCCTTTGCCCACTTCACCGTATATATCAGAAATTCCTTTTCTAATGGCCTCCAGAGGCCTGCCTGCTGTGGGGAGGTATCTCCTCGAAACAACTCTGTTATGGTCGTCTATTAAAACCACATTGGTGCTCAAAGAGCCCACATCCAGGCCCAGATACACGTCCATAGTATGGTTATCCGGTACCTTCAGCACTGTTGCGGCTGATGAGCTTTCCCCCTCAGAGGCAGTATTCAAGGGCTCAAGGGGTTCGTAATCAGAGGTAATGCTCCGCAGATAATTCTCCAGGTCTGACAATCCCTTGAATGGCTTGTGGGTGGCCGGTGGGTAGTCCAGAATGTTATACACAGCGCCTATGGCACCCATAGAAGCATGATAGCGGGGTATTATAAGCTGGTCTTCATCCAGGCCCAGTACTTCTCTGAATGCCTTCACCATACCAGCATTGGCTGCCACTCCCCCCTGAAATATCAGGGGCTTTGGAAGTCTTTTACCCTGCGCCAGATGTGACTTGAAGTTTCTGGCCACTGCAAAACATAGACCAGCCACAATATCATGTACCGGTGTAGCTATCTGCTGGAGATGGATCATGTCGCTTTTTGCAAATACGCTGCATCTTCCTGCTATACGGGGAGGCTGGTCTGATCTCAGGGCCAGCCGGCCGAACTCATTTTCTATGGATACGCCCAGCCTCCTGGCCTGCTGGTCCAGAAAAGAACCGGTGCCGGCAGCACATATGCTGTTCATGGCAAAGTCTACCAGCTCTGATTTTCCGTTGTTGCTGTTCATGAATATGAGCTTGGAGTCTTCACCTCCCATCTCCACTACCGTCCTTGCCTGAGGGTAGAGATGAGCCACCGATGAGGCCTGGGCTACAATTTCGTTGATAAAGCAGCCCCCAATAAGCTCTGTTGCAACCTTCCCTCCGGTACCGGTAATTGCCACCCATCCCAGAGAATCGGAGCTGTATTCATCGAGGACCAGACGCAGTATTTCTCTCAACCTGTAAAAAGGCCTGCCGTAGCAGTAATGGTAGTAATTTTTTACAATCTTTTTATTTTCATCCATCAGGACGGTATTAATAGAAACCGAACCAATATCCAGACCTAAATGGAGTTGCATTTTCTCTCCTCTGCCAAGTAG
>JBMCUI010000065.1:0-9885 GCA_048622675.1 Spirochaetota bacterium
GTATATGCCCGGTTATGGATGGGTTGATTTTGATCCCACCTCTTTTGCCATACCACCTCCGGGGATGGGAAATCCCAATGCGATGGACGTGGTTATTCCTCTGATAAGTGTGGAAGAGATGAAACCCGGTTTTGCCATACCCTGGTGGATGATTGGATGGGGCCTGGCGCTGGTTTTGGGAGCATCGCTGGTGGGGGTATATGTTTACCGCTACGGCAGTCAGGTTTACCTGAGGTTTCTTTCTGTACGGAAAGACAGGAGGGCTGTTAAGGCCACTTATCTTCTGTTTCTTATGGATCTTGCCCAAAACGGATACCCGCTTAAGCCATGGTCCAAGACTCCTGTGGAGTATGCAAAATCGTATCCTGAACTGATGCCTTTTTCTGAGGTCTACACCACCCTGAGGTACAAGGAGCAGTATACACCGGGACAAAAAGAGGAACTAATGTATAGGCTTAAAAAAGATTACCACAACACACTGGCTTCCTGCCGCAGGAAAGGTCTGTATCATGCTCTGAGAAGAGTTTTGAGCCTGAAAGGGATTTACTATACATGGTGAAAAGAAATCCTGGCGATCCGAAGTCTGTTTGAGGACAGGATAAAGAGGGAGCTGTTATACATGGCAAAAAGAAACTCCCACTGTTCTGGGGGTACCTTTACCAGGAACGGAAGGTACCGTAGAAAAACAAAGGGTGTATTATTAGGTTTTATCATACTTATACTGGTTGCCGGGCTGTTCTCCTGCACGGGCAAACAGGAGTGGGTGACCTTCAGGGGGTACCAGGGCAGGGGGGGCACCTCAAACGCCATTTACCCTCCCCTGGGAGTGAAGTGGAAGCTCAAGCTTCAGCTGGAAAACAACCAGGCCCCGGTATTCAATCCTCCGGTGGTAAAAGGAGATACTATATATTTTGGTTCTCCGGACGGTAATTTTTATGCACTTGATATCAACACCGGGTATATGCGATGGGTTTTCAGTACGGACGGGATGATAAACTCTACTCCTTCCGCAGACAGCCGGAAGGTTTACTTCGGCTCCAACGACGGCAGGGTTTACGCTGTTTCCATGGATGAAGGCAAGAAGGTGTGGTCTTTTGAGACGGAGAGCACAGTACAGTCAAACATCATACGGTACCAGGATTACGTTATTTTTACCAGCGATGGGGGGTCTACCTATTTCCTCTCCCCTGAAGGCAGGCTCAGGTACAAGATTCCCAACCCGGTATGGCATTATTATACCTTTCAGGTATACGACAATGTGCTTTACTTTGCACCTGGACCTATGTCCAATCCCCACAGCCTGGGAGCCTATCATATTGAGCAGAAGTCCTACCAGTGGGTCCTCAATACCTGGGCTTTAAGGGCAACCTGGTATTCATTTGCTGCCATAAAGGACGGGCTTCTATTTTTTGCCACCTGCGCATACAGGGGCCAGCACTGGGACCTTACCTATTACTGCTTTGACACATTTACAGGGGAGCTTATCTGGAAATACAGGGATACCTCGGTATGGGGCTCTTATGTGCCGGAGGACCTTTACAGACTATTCAGAAAAAACCTCAAACTCCTGGATTACATGGCACCTTCGGTGTGGAGAAACCTGGTAATATATACCAGCGGTGACGCATGTGTAAGGGCATTTCATGTAAAAAGGGGCAGCCTGGAGTGGGTGCATACGTTTGAATACCCCACCAGCAGTGCCCCCACTGTTGCAGGTGACCGGGTCTACCTGGGGCTGCGGGGGAGCACCGGACCCGGGGGAAAGCCACCCCGGCTGGTATGTCTTTCAGCCAGGAATGGTGAAAAACTATGGCAGATGCCCCTGGAAGGAGCAATGCTGAACGCTCCGGTAATTTCAGGTGAATGGCTTGTATTCGGCACTGATGCCAATATGTTTTATGTGCTGGAGGAACTTTATTAAATATGGAGATCATATCCAGGAAAAACAGGTTTGTAATCTGGTAATTAAAGATGGTTTTCGATTCTTTTTATGAGCTGTTTTTTAGGGGAAGCACCTATGACTCTGTCCACCTCTTTGCTGTTTTTGAAGAAAATCAGGGTAGGAATATTCATAACATTGAATTTTAAAGGAGTTTCCTGGTTCTGATCTATATTTATTTTTACTACTTTTACCTTGTCTTCTTGTTCTTCAGCTACCTCTTCCAGGACAGGCTCCATCATCTTGCATGGCCCGCACCATTCAGCCCATAAGTCCACAATTACCAGCTTCTGATTGTCAGCAATGTCTTTTTCAAAATTGGAATCATCGGTGTGAATTATTTCAGCCATATACCCTCCCTGTTGCAGTTTAGTGTTGTGGTAATTAAAAATATAGCAGGGATGTAACCTTCAGACAATAAAAAGTTCTGTAAAATATTTTCCTTTTTAGTCGATAGTAAATATGAAAATCAGAACAGAACATTAAAAAGAGGACTGCAAATGATAAGGGGGCTGTACACCGGTGCATCTTCTATGATGGCCCAGATGAAAAGAATTGATGTACTGTCCAATAATCTGGCAAATGTTGATACGCCATCGTATAAAAAAGACAGCACTATAATGAAAGCATTTCCGGAGATGCTTATAAGAAGAATAAATGACGACGGAGTAAGGGTTCTGCCTTCAGGGTCCTACGATTTGATGCCGGTTGTGGGTGAGCTGGGAACAGGAGTTGAAGTCAACGAGGTGTACACTCGATTTACACAGGGTTCTTTAAAGAGGACCGAAAATCCCTTTGACCTGGCACTGGAAGGAGGGGGTTTTTTCAGTGTTCAGACCCCCCAGGGAGAGAAGTATACCAGGAACGGCAGCTTCCTTCTGGATAATGAAGGATATCTGGTTACCAAGGACGGCTACAGAGTGCTGGGAGAAAATGGTCCCATCAGGATAAAAAAGAACAATTTTGTGGTGGATGAGAATGGGAATGTATTTCAGAACAACCAATATGCCGATGACCCTCAGAGGCTGGTGAGCATGGAGGAAAATGAGTGGAACCAGACCCAGCTGGTGGACACCCTTAAGATATGCAGATTTCCGGAAAAGAGGTTTGTCAAAAAGACAGGGGAAAGCCTGTACATAGAAACAGAAAAATCTGGACAGGCATTTATCCTCACCGAAAACAGGCCGGAGGTCAAGCAGGGGTTTATCGAAGCGTCCAACGTGAACCCGGTGAGAGAGATGGTGGACCTTATAGAGGTGCACAGAAACTACGAGGCAAACCAGAAGATGGTCCAGGCACACGATTCTGCACTGGGTCAGTCAATAAACCAGGTAGGAAAGATTTAGTTAGTTAGACATAATAACATAATACCGTTATATAGAATGGCTCGATTGTTTAATTAAGGGCCGAAAAGCAAATACATTCAGCCCACGTTGCATTGAGTCGGGGTAAAAAACCAGTAATCACCAGGAGTAAACACTATGATGAGGTCATTATGGACAGCAGCAAGCGGGATGGTGGGCCAGCAGTTTAACATTGATACTATATCCCACAATCTTTCCAATGTGAACACCAACGGGTATAAAAAAACCAGAGCTGACTTCGAGGACCTTCTGTACCAGACCCTGCGTTCTGCAGGCACTCCTGCCAGCAGGGAAACCATTTATCCTACAGGTATACAGGTTGGGCACGGGGTCAGGCCTGCCGCCACCCAGAAGATGTATACCCAGGGCAGCCTGCAGAATACCGGAAACAAGCTGGATTTAGCTATTGACGGAGAGGGGTTTTTCAGGGTACAGCTTTACGATGGCAGCTTCGCCTATTCCAGAGATGGGTCGTTTAAGATAGACTCAAACGGGCAGATAGTGACCAGCGACGGGTACAAGCTGAACCCCGAGATAGTTATGCCGGAAGGATTTAAGTTTTCGGATATTACCGTAAGCCAGGACGGCCTGGTAACGGTAAAGGTGGCCGGTAATGATACTCCCATAGAAGTTGGGAGGGTGCTTTTATACAGGTTTGTAAATCCTGCAGGTCTGAAAAATATAGGTGAGAACCTGGTAAAGACTACTGCTGCTTCAGGTGAACCTGTAGAAGGAAGACCAGGGTTTACCGGAATGGGCCAGCTGCAGCAGGGTTTTCTGGAAATGTCCAATGTGCAGGTGGTTGAAGAAATGGTAAACATGATTGTGGCCCAGCGGGCTTACGAGCTTAACTCCAAGGCAATAACTACTTCGGATTCAATGCTTGCTACAGCAAATGCCCTGAAGAGGTAATAAAATCAGATGGAAGCCTCAGCGCCGATTTTAAATAATGGTTCTACGCAGAACATATTCCTTTCCAAAAAACAGGTGGAAGGGAAGCACCTGAAAAATACTGAAACCAGGTTTCAGAAGCTCCTGGAAGAAGCCCAGAGGGGGCATAAAAAAGATGTACCGAAAAATACGCCCAAAAAGGAGGTGAACCAAAAGCTTTGGGATGCATGCTACGGCATGGAGTCTCTTTTTATAGGCACTATGCTGAACTCCATGAGAAGCACTATAGATCGTTCGGGTTTTTTCGGAGAGAATATTGCAGGAAATTATTTTCGTGATATGTTATACGATGAATATGCCAGAATAATGGCAGAATCGGACCAGCTTGGACTTGCCAGACTGATATACAAACAGTTAAGTGTATAAAAAAATTGCCCGACCAGCATTTTTTATTGTTACAATTTTTCTCCTCCTGTTTACAGCCCCTGTTGCTGTCTTTGGAACCCACCCTTTTTTTGAAGATTACTGCAGAGCTGTATATGGTAAATACTCATGTTCATTTTTACCCCTGATGGGGGAGAGCTTTCCAAAGGCAGCCGCAAACTTGTTTTTAGTTTCAGGGAATCAGGCCGTAATTGGGCATAGTTGGGAAAACCTGTACTACAACAGTTTTTTAAATACGACTTATTATGGTAAATATGCCGGCAGTCCTCTGCAGGAAACACCGGAAGGCTATATGAAGACCGGCATTTCCTGGTCTGAAGAGGTGCCCATGGACCTTGACCTCCAGGGGGAGGTCAGCCTGGACCTAACTTACGGGGGGGATTTCACTCTGAAGAAAGGCACAGTGGTGGGTAAAGGAACCCAGGAAATAACCCAGGGGTTCAAGTACGATCTGATTGAAAGGATTCTTCTGCAAGGCACCATAGGGGAGAGGTTGTTTGTAGAGTTTAATTATGACTCCGAGCGCACAGAGGAAGGAATAGCAGAAGAACAAAATATCTATTCGGTGCTGTACAAGGGAAAAGAAGATGAGTTTCTGAAAGAGGCCTCCCTGGGAAACAAGTACCTTTCCATTGATGATACCAGGTACATACCTATTGATGAGGGCTCCCAGGACTCCTTTGCACTCAGAGGGGTAGCCGGGTGGGACCGGCTGTATATGGAGGGGATTCTTCGCTACAATGTGGCCCTGAAGGGGGAAAAACACTTCCAGGGACATAAAAAAAGCGTGGACATGAAAGCGCTGGATGTAGACTATGCAAAGGGCAGGTTTTTCCTGCTTCCGGACAAAGATATTGACGAGGATACTCTTCGTCTTTACAGGAGCTCCACAGCCGGGTATGACCGGATAATCGACGGAAAGAAGTTCAGGCTCCTGGAAAGAGGGGCGGACTACAGTTTTGACAATACCACCGGAAAAGCTTATATGAACGAAACCCTGGGGCAGAACCAGGAGCTGTCGGTGTACTATGAAAAGGGAGGGGACTCTGTTGGGAGCAGCTCACTGGGCCAGGATGCAATTATTGATGAGAGCGGCTCAAGAAAGGATTTTAACAACACAGCTTTTACCAGTTATTTTGATGATACTAATAAATACCTGTACCTCAAGAAAAAGGCCTTTAACAGCTACTGGGAGATGAGAAACGCCTACTTTCTGGAAGAGCTGGAGGGGAATCCCTTAAACGTAGAAATCGAGCTTTTGTACACTGCCAACAGCGGAATAAACCCCAATTACCAGAACCTTCTGGACCACTACCGGATAGATGGACAGAGGGGGGCCATATTTTTTCAGTTTGAGGATGATACCGGGAAGTTCTACCCCAGGCCGTTTCCCGGAGAGGAGCCCTTTGAGCTGTCATCCTATTCAGGTCCCAGCGACCCTGCCAACCCCTTCAGTCCCCAAAACCCCATTTACGGGGGCATAAGCTACCCTGAGCCTCAGGATTCCATAAATACCCTGCATATAACCTACACCTACTATGCGGAGAGCTTTTTTCTGGACTTTGATGTGGTGCCGGGCAGTGTTGAGGTAGTGGTGGACGGAAGGGTGATTGACCCTGCCGACTACACTGTGGACTACAACTTTGGTATAATAACCTTTGAACAGGGGGTTATATCTCCTTCCAGCGATGTTGACATCACCTACAGGTATTCTCCCTATGGCGGGGCGCAGAAAAGCCTGTTTTCTGCACTGGGGCTTACTTTTGACAATGACTATTTTAAGGTGCATACTCTGACCGGGTTTGACACTGCTATCAAGGGGCAGCAGGCACCTGAGGTTGGAGCAGAAGGGCCTGCTTCACTCAAAAACAGCACAGAAGTCAGCCTCAACCTGGGTGCTGATGAGGACCAGGAAGGGGGGTATGTCTCGCTTAATGCAGAAGCTGCTTTTTCCAGGACCGACCCCAATGTGTACGGAAGCGCGGTAATTGCAGACATGGAAAAAGGCGAGTACATCTACCAGCTGGGGCTGGTCGACCAGGACTGGAACCTTGCTACAAAATCCTCTATTATATTAACTCCTCCAGATTTGCTGTCAAGAGGCCGGGTGATGTACCGTAACTACTGGAGGAGCGACCCCATTACCGGTGATACCCTGCAGACCCTGTCCTGGGACCTGCCATCAGACCACATATTTGACTACAGCAGCAAGCCCGGACCCTACAATACTGCAGACAAGCCCACCGGCGGTAATGACACCTCACTGGTGATTGACTACCGGTTTGACCAGGGAGAAGCAGGGTCCTACGTTACTGTGGTAAAGCCTGTTTCGGGCAGGGACTTTTCAGGGTACCAGAGGTTCAATGTGCTGTATGAAGCACAAGACATCCAGGGTTCTGATGTGCAGGTGTATGTGGAGGTGTTGAAGTCGTACAATGAAGACCTGGATGATGACGGAGAACTCGACGGTGAGAACTCCATTAACGACACAGGGTATTCGATTACCCCGGAGGATGGTACCACCACTGTTCTGGGAACCAGCAGGGAGGGGAAAAGCGACGGGGAGATCGACTCAGAGGACCTGAACGGCAACGGACTGCTGGATACTACTGAAGAGGGGCTGGTTATTCCACGAAATGGGAATAATTATATGCTGAAAATAACAGGAAGTACAAGCTGGCAGTACCGGAGCACCGGGATTCTTGACTTAATAGACGCAAACTCTGAGAAGCTCCAGTATGTGGAAGCGGTAAGAATTACTGTGGTACCTGACAGTACTTCTTCGGATTCATCAGGGAAAATAGTAATAAACAAGCTGTGGTTTTCAGGCTCAACCATGGTAAACAATTCATCAGACTACCTGAACATCTCGGAGGTATCGGTATACGAAGACCCGGAAGTCAAAGAAAATGCCTTTTCCAAAACCTACCCGGAGATATACAGCCATCTTCACGGAGACCCCACCTACAGGGCACGAAATGAGTACGAGGAGAAAGTGTTGAAGGTGATTTTTACACCACCACTTGCATCCGACAACAAGGCCAGCGTTTCCCGGAGGTTCGGGTTCCCCGAGGACCTGAGCTTTTACAAGACATACAGGATGTTTGTGTTCTTCCCCTCGGGCTCCTGGCCCCTTCCAGCAAATACCGGATTTGTGTTAAGAATAATAACCAGCAGCAGCCAGCTGCTGGAGGCAACCCTGCCGGCAGACGGCTCTTTCAGGCAGGGGTGGAACAAAATTGAGGTGGACCTGGAGCCTCCCTACCGGGTTACGGTAAACAGCTCCGGAGAGTATACCATGACAAAAACAGGCGAGCTTTTAATATTGAAGAGAGTGACAGAAATTGAGTTCGGCATAAAAGCAGCAGGAGGGGATATCAGCCAGGGATTTGAGATGTGGCTTGATGAATGGTACACTGCCGGTACCAGAAAATACCAGGACAAAGCCCTGTATACCGAAGGTAGGGTGGGATACAGGGGAAGCATGGTTTCGGCCGGGGGTTTTTCGCTGCTGGGGGACAGCAGTGCCACCGTGGGGTACGAGCGGAAAGAGGGCGCATTTATGGAACAGATGGACTATAAAAGTGATACCTATTTTGCCCGGTTTTCGTCAACCCTGGTCAAATATCTGGAGGGCCGTTTTTCTGTATCCAAGGAATACATTGAACAGTTTCGGAACCAGGAAGACCTTCCTGTTCAGATGGACACAGGCGGTACTGCTGAAAGCCTCTCTCTGGGAATGGTAATCGATTTCAATAACGAGTATATCCCGGTTGTTCAGCATTCCTACAACAGAAGTGTGGAAAACTTATCCAGCATCGAGCTTACCAGAGATGATTACATGCACAAGGACCTTGCCCAATACAATGAGTCGGTTTTGCTTTCAGAACATCAACAGCTTCCTTCAGGCATTTCGCACTCCTATTCTTTCAGCAGAAGCTGGGGGTATACCCACACACAGCTGAGGTATCCTGCCACAGATTCATTCTCTGAGAGGGATTCAGCTTACCTGGACCAGGTCCACAGTCTGGAGCTTTCCTATTCATGGATGAACAACTATACCTCTGTGGAAGCGCAGAGAGAAGAGACGTACACAGGAGATTACGTACCTTATTCAGGTACATGGCCCCGCTCGTATACCCATAAACTCGGTACCATTTTCAGCCCGGCGGGTCAATCTTTGCATAATGCCATTATATCCTTCAGAAGCGACCTGCTGGAGCTGGGAGTTAATTTGCCCATGGAAGATAATATTGGATTTTCTTTTTCTGTAAGTACAGCTTTTAATGAATCAGGTTTTGTGTTTGACGAAACCGGCTACAGGGACACTGTCAGCACCAGTTCCATGGGCCTGTCCGTGCCGTTCCGGATGTTTGGGAGCAGCGATGTCCGGGTTATCCCCTCTATGGAAAGAAAAATGCACACAGATTACCAGCGGGCGCTTACTTCTGAAACAGAGTCCGAAATTCTTTTAAGCACCTACAGCCACCTGTTTATGTCTCCTTTTTACTATATAAACCCGATTCCGGGACTGGGTAGAATTAAAGACTACCAGGCTGTGGACATTTATAAACACACAGACCAAATACTGGGAAATACTGAAAATCTGCTGTACAATAAATACGCACTTGAGTGCAATCTGGGTTATAAAGTATGGTATGTTCCTGATCTGGTAAGTATTGCACTTTCAGGTGAGACCAGGAGGGAAGGTGGAAACTACCTGCAGCAAAGACAGATGGAAGCATCTGTTTCCAAAAGCATCTTTCTTTCTTCTGGAAGGAAGTATTCAGATAGAAACCTCTCTCTTATGTTTGATTACAGTCTGGGCAAAGACTATTCCACCAAAGTTCTGAGCAACAGCTTTGAAATAACCACCGGTCTTGCATTATTAAAGAGCCCGTACAGGGGCATAAAACTGGACCATTGCTTCAGCTATACCAGAGAGGTACAAAAAATAGGCGAAGAAGGGTTTTTACTTTTTCCAGGACAGCCTGAAAGAGAGACTGCTGTCTCAGAAAAGCCGGATAAAGATATTTTTATAAACGAAATAACTTTCAGCTACCTGTGGGAAAAAGACCTGGGGAGCCTGGGGGGGTGGTTTGTAGACAAAAATCTGTTGAGTAATAAAAATATCCATAACCAGGAGTCGGTAACCCTGTACAATGAGTATACTTTCACAGAAAGGCAGAATGTGACGGGATTCAGCAATATTCCTTTTCGAGTGGCACTGGAGCATAACTCCAGTCT
>JBMCUI010000066.1:0-9871 GCA_048622675.1 Spirochaetota bacterium
GTTCGGTACTGTATTACCTTTAATGAGCACTTTGGTTTTGAATCCGCTTAGGACCACAGTTCTATCCCCTTTCATAAACGTCCATAAAACACTATTCAAATAATATCAGCAGGTATAAAGAAAAATATCGCTTACCGCTCCTCCAGGATTTTTTCCATGTCCTCCCGGTAGGCGTCCATCACGTAGGGGATTCCCGAGACTCTGGCTGCATCTTCGGTCAGGGACATCAGGTCCTTTCTTACGATTTTGTCCACCCTGAAGCTCCGGGTGCCTGCCATCAGCTCCTGAAGGCCCAGGCGGAGTTTTTCACAGAACGTGTATATGCCGATGCCTCCCAGGGGAATCTCCTTCATCACCTGTCCGCCGTACTTCTGCTTCAGCATCTCGTAGGTTACAAAAATCTCCTCCACCCTGCTTCCGTATTTGGACACCGTTCTGGGCAGCTTTCCCTGCTTCACCCACCGGCCGATATTCTTGCCCACCATGCCGGGGACCATAAGCGCCCTTCCCATGCATACAGCCTTGAAGAAGGGCGAGCCCAGAGCAAGTACCTTGAAGATGTGGTCTTCGGTGGAAAACCCTCCTGCCATGGCCAGACTGGGCACCCACTCTCCCCTGGAGGCCAGCTTCATGCACATCTCATAGGCCATGCACTGCAGGTAGAAGGTGGGGACGCCCCATTCCACCATCATCCGCCAGGGACTCATACCGGTCCCGCCGGGTGCTCCGTCTATAGTCAGAAGGTCCAGCCTGGCCTTGGAAGCCCATTTTATGGCCATTGCCAGCTCCCTGGCGCTGTAAGCGCCTGTTTTCAGGGTGATCCTGGTTACGTTGTACCTCCTCCTGAGCCTCTCCACCTCCCTGAGGAAGTTGTCTTCGTGTATGAACCCCAGCCTGGAATGCCTCTCGAAGTTCTTGACAGCCCCTGCCTTGAAGGCCTGCTGGATTTCCCTGCTGGCTGGGTTGGGCTCCACAATGTAGCCCCGGTTGTGAAGCTCCAGGGCCTCCTCCAGGGAGTTGATTTTTATCTCACCGCCGATGCACTTTGCACCCTGGCCCCATTTAATCTCCACTGTCTTCACCCCCAGCTTCTCTGTAACGTACCGGGCCACCCCGAAGCGCTGGTCCTCCACGTTCATCTGCACTATGATGTCACCGTAGTCGGGGTTGAGCCGGTGCCACCTGTGATAGGTCTCTATTCTCCTTCGCATCTCAGGGGAGTCAACTATTTTTCCGTCTTTCAGCTTCATCTCGGGGTCCACCCCGCATACGTTTTCACCGCACACCAGCGGTATACCCGAAACGGCGGCTCCTGCTGCAAAGTGCTCCCAGTTTCTCCTGGCTATTTCCGTGGAGCCCAGGGCACCGGTAAAAACAGGGAGCGCTGTTCTTACCGTATGGATATGCCCGAAGGACGACTCGGTCTCCACCTTGGGAAAAATGGCTATGTCAGGGTTTGCCGCGTCTATGGCCTCCGCTCCCAGGGCGTACCCCTGGATGTTCAGGTGGGAGTAGTCTATGGGGTAGTCCTTGTTGCCTCCTGCGGTCATTTCTCCGAACGGGCCCGGGTATACCACTTCCCTGCCCCTGAACGTGGCCTGGAATATTTCACAGTTGCCCTGGCAGCCGTCCATGCATATGGTGCACAGCCCCGAGCAGTTTACCACATCTCTGGACCGGTTGGTGGTGCCTGTGGCCTCTCCGGCATTGGGTCTCTGTAGGTTCATAGCGCAGCCTCCTGAAATTTTAGTTGTTCAAATAATAAAATATTCAGGAAAAGTAAAGTGTTTTTTTACTTTATTATTGATTTTTGATAATTTTCTGAGATTGTTAATTAATTGCTTAACAATATAATTTTAATTCACTGATTTTGATCAACTTCCTCAGGCAAAAACACCATTTAGTGTATTTTATATTTGCTCCTTGACAAAAGTATTACTTTTGAGTATAATTCTTGATATCAAAACGATAGCATAAATTATAGCTTTTCACAAAATCAAAGGTTTGGGAGGAATAAGGAGGTGGTTATGAAAAATATAACAGTTAGAGGAATTGACAAAGAAACAGAGGAATCTTTGAAAAAGGCCTCCAAACAGATGGGCACCAGCATGAACCAGGCGGTAATTATGTTTCTAAAAAAAGCACTGGGACTGAATAAAAAACATTTCACTGTTTACCATGACCTTGATTTTCTGGCCGGCACCTGGAATGAAGAAGAAATGGAAGCATTTACAAAAGGAACAAAGCCATTTGAAATTATTGACAAGGAAATGTGGAATGAGACAAGTAATGATTGATACCAATGTTTACACTGCCTTTAAGCTTGGATTGAAACAGGTAGTAGAAACCCTGCAGAGGGCTGACTATATTGGAATTAACGTTGTGGTTCTAGGGGAGCTGTACAGTGGATTCAAAGCAGGGGCAAAAGAAAAACAAAATCGAAAGGAGCTGGAGAGCTTCCTAAACAGTCCGAGAACAGATGTGGTGACAATTGATGAAAATACTGCGGAGTTCTTTGCTGAAGTGTACCGGGTCCTCCGTAAAAAAGGCAGGCCCATACCAACCAATGATATGTGGATTGCCGCCTCTGCCATGCAGAACGGACTTTCTTTATACACCCTTGATTCACATTTCCAGCATATCGATGGACTTCTGTTAAAAAAGTAGGGTAAATACATTATTTCTCAAATAAGGTAAGTAATCTCTGAGTAATGAAAAAAGAAAACACCAGTAAAAAAGTATGAACATACGTGCAGTAAGCGTTCTGGAGCGTTATCCGACAGAGGCCAGGTAGGTGCGCCCTGCCGGGCGCATTAAAGAAAGGGGCAGTTTTCACTGCCCCTGTTATTTGCAGTCTTCTTCCACTTAGACTACCGGAATGCTGCTTCTTGTTACCCAGCCCCACCTGGCGGAGTATTCCTTCCTATACGAAAACTTCGTTTAAACCTTTTTTTAACCATCAGAAGTTGAGGGCGAAGCCCACCCTCATGTCCAGGGCCCAGGGCTCTATTTCCACATTATAACGGCTGAGGATGGCCCGTTTGGCCTCCCATTCACCGTATTTATCTATAAAAGATTGGTCTTTATTATCTGGATTAGTATCTATAAGTTCATCATATGCATATGCATATTGGTCCCATACAGGGCTTATCATGGTCACATTATTTGTACTGTCATACCACACATCGTAGTCCTCCCTGGCGGTGTTCCCAGGAGTAAAAAGTGGCGCAGCCATGACCCCCAGCTTGGCAATCAGCCTGAAGTTCTTTCCCAGCCTGATGGCCCCCTCGCCCGCCACATCCAGGATCAGGCCCATGGTGGCTGCGTCGGAGCCCCAGCCCACCTCACCGGTGCGGTCGTCCTGGCTCCCGGTATACAGGTTGAACCCTCCTGCAAACAGGGTCTCCCCCATTCCCAGCTCCAGGCCCAGGGAGATGCCCACCAGGGAAATGCCGATATCCGCCCGCAGGCCGTACTTGGCCATCAGAAACACCAGCCCTCCGTTGTACTCGAAGTACATGTCCTCCCCGAGGGTGGGCTCGTAGAAGGCAGGCTGCACAAACGGGGCCAGGAACAAAAGCCCTGCTTCCACCCCGGTGTAGAACCCGCCGCGTCTTGACACATTGACACCCCTGAATATCCGCAGGTCCATGGCAGTTGCAGGCATTTCCCTTTCTTCATCCTGAATGGTCTCAGGATGACCATACCACCCGTCTTCGAGCCTGCCGTGGAAAAGGGCCAGCCCGTAGGTGGGAGAGGCAAACTGCCCCTTCCACTCTCCCAGAATACCCCCTTCATCTTCACCTTCGTCGCCGCCGCCTCCCGCCATGGAAGCAAGGGGCACCGAAGCCATCACCAGCACCATAACGACCAGCATCAGTTTTTTCATGTTCTTCCTCCTGTCGAGTTGGTATAAAATCTCCTGTTACATCCCCATTAACCAGGAAAATAATTGACTGAATAAATAAGCCGGGCAGACCAAATTTTTATGTTGAATTTATCTTTGAATAAAAACAAATAGTGTATTTATATTTTAACACATTATTATTTTATTTCAAATAGTTTAAGTAGTTGAAAATGAAATTCTTCAGCGCCAGTGAGAGGTTCTTCTGACAGGATGAGAGGGCACTGTCTGCCGCAGTGGTGTGTTTATGGGAAAAAACAGTTTTCCTGGAAGGTGCGGGCTCACCGGCCCTGTCCAGTACCGCTCTGATGCTTACTGCAGGTACACCAAGGCTCTGGAAAAGCCTGAGCCTGTAAAAGTCCTCTGTATCCACACTCAGGGCCCCGTACAAAGAGCCCAGATACAGTTTCTGGCGGGGCTGTGCAACCACCCTGGGCGCAGTGAGGGTGTTTCCGGTGTACACTTTTACACCCAGGGCTTGTAAATCGGCCGCCGCCTTTTGTATATTCAACCCACCTGCCCGAACACACTCCCCACCACCGGGCATGGTATCCCACCTATCAGGAGGCCTGCCCTCACCTTTGTAAAAAAGACCCTGCTTTTCTGACTGCTGAGGCCCTGCAGACCTTTGTTTCTGTTCATCACCCCCCCTCCCCTTTTCAACAGCCTCCACCACCCCTAAAGGGACCTCCACCACCTGCTCCGTCACCACTATACCACCTGTTTCAAGCTCCGGCTGCAGGGCGCCGCACAGGCCTGCTGAAACCCCCAACACACAGCCGTCCAAAGCCTTGCGCTGGAGCCTCCTCTGCTTTTCCGGGCCCGGACCTGTTCTTATGACCCGCACTTCTGTACCAAAAAGCCTCCCCTTGTATGCACTGCTGCCACCTATCAGTCCTGTGTGTATGTCTTCCAGAATACCAAGGAATTCATAAACTTCAGTTTTGAGCGAAACCAATACGCATATATTGCCCGGGGTGTATTTTTGCATGTAATACTTTTCTCCACCTCTCTCATTCAGTGCAGCCAGGTTTCAACAGACTTTCAAAGAGAATATTCTATGAGCAGATAATGACAGGCCCAGCATTTTAACTTTTAGCATTAACAATTCCATTTATGGTTTAGCTCTATTATTTTCATTACTTGAATAGTTTTCCACAGCGCCTAATATATATATATCAACCGGTAAATACATCTGCTTCCAGGCACAGTACCGGGAGGGAGTCACTCCCGGCAGTATACCTGGCCCACAAATACGGTTGAGCTTTCATGTATTAAAAGAGAAGTCCATCCCCACAGCGCAGGATACGTATTAGCAACACAGCACCTAGAAAAGCCCTTGTACAGCTCCGGTATTCACGTCCACGTCCACCTTTCTGAAGGCCGGGTCGGAGGAAGTCCCCGGCATCAGCTTGATGGTCCCTGCCATGGGGCACAGGAACTTGGCGCCGGAGAACAGCAGAATGTCCCGTACCGGCAGCTTCCATCCCCTGGGAACGCCTTTCAGGGCAGGGTCATGGGACAGGCTCAGGTGGGTCTTGACCATCATGGTAAAGTACTCCCTGAAAGCCGGGTCCGACTCGAACTTCTTTGCCTTCTGCTCCGCCTCGGGAGTCCACACCGCCCCGTCGGCACCGTAGACTTCCCTGGCGATTTTGTCCACCCTCTGCCGGAGCGGCATATCCATGGGATACAGGAACTTGAAGTCCACCTCTTCCTCGGCGGCATCCGTGACAGCGTCGGTAAGCTCCAGAGCACCGTCCCCGCCCTTGAGCCAGTGCTCGCTTACAGCAGCCCGTGCCCCTGCCTCCTCTACCCGCTTTTTGACCAGTTTAATCTCGTCTTTGGTATCTGTATGGAAAGCATTTATGCACACCACCGGCTTGATGCCAGACTTCTTCACTATCGCGATGTGGTGGAGCAGGTTGTCCATCCCGTTGTCCACCAGCTCCAGGTTTTCTCTGGTATACTCATCGGGCAGGGGATGACCCGGCACCACCCTGGGGCCTCCTCCGTGCATCTTGAGGGCCCGTATAGTGGCAGTAAGCACCGAAACATCCGGCTTCAGACCGGAAAGTCTGGACTTGACGTTCCAGAACTTCTCAAAACCGATGTCCGCCCCGAACCCGCTCTCTGTCACGTGGTAGTCCCACATCTTCAGCCCTATCCTGTCAGCAATAATGGATGACTGGCCTACTGCTATGTTGGCAAACGGCCCTGCATGCACCAGACAGGGCTGGTACTCAACGGTACAGCCCAGGGTGGGATTGACCGCATTTCTCATCCAGGCAGTCATGGCCCCTGCCACTTCCAGGTCTTCTGCAGTAACCGGGTTGCCCTTTTTGTCGTATGCCAGGGTTATGTTCCCGATGCGCTCTCTGAGGTCCTTCAAGTCTCTGGCTATGGAAAGGATGGCCATCAGCTCGGAGCTCACGGTGATCTGGAACCCCGACTCCATCATAAACCCGTCCATCTTCCCTCCCAGGCCGATCACGATGTTCCGCAACGCCTGGGCGCAGAAGTCTATGGCCCACAGAATCTCCACCCTCCTGGGGTCGATGTTCAGCCGCTTGAGGTTCCGCCTGGCCAGGGCCGCATCGTCGTAGTTGAACTCGTGCTGCAGGCGGGAAGTGAGGGCCACCATGGCCAGGTTGTGGGCGTTGGTAATGCCGTTGATATCACCGGTAAGGCCCATGGAAAACTCGGTCATGGGTATCCACAGAGCATTTCCCCCGCCCGCTGCTGTCCCTTTAATGTTCATGGTGGGCCCGCCTGAAGGCTGGCGTATTGCCCCTCCAACGTTTTTCTTCCTTTTGCCGAATCCTTCCATGAGTCCCATGGTGGTGGTGGTCTTTCCTTCACCAAGAGGAGTGGGAGTAATCGCAGTCACCTCGATGTACTTTCCGTCAGGTCGGTCTTTCAGTCTGTTCATAATTTTTAAAAAGTCCAGCTTGCTGATTCTTCCATACTCCATTACTTCTTCTTTTTTCAGGCCCAGCTTCTTCTGCCACTCGTCCGGAGTGGGCATGTTCTTTTCTGCTTCCTGGGCGATCTGCCAGTCTGCCATTTTTGTGGCATCATACGCCATTTTAGACCTCCTCTTTGTTTCAATTTTATTCGGAATTTATGGTGAAATACTATGTAATGGTTAAATATTTGTCAATAAAAAATGTGTGAACACCTTTAAAAACTTTCTCGGGTGTAATAATTTTAGGCCTTCAGAACATAAACCGGGTACTCTGGTTTTTGAGGCAAGTGAAAGTCTTTAAATCTTACCCTACATCTTGAATCCCAGGCCGAAATCAATTATAAAAACGATGTCCGAAGCGGAGAAGCTGTAGTCGCTTGAGGTGGGGAGGCTGTACCTCAACGCAATTCCCGGAATCACATATATATTCTCCCTTATTGAGGAATAAATTCCAGTTGAAGTCCGGAACCCCAGTTTGTTGGACTCATCGGTACTGTTCAGTGCTACATGGAGGATATTGGCCCCATCGTTGTCAATGTAGTACCCGTCCCGGAAAGACTCATAGATAAAGCCGACTGAAAACCACCACGACTGCTGGAGAAAAAACTTGAGGTCGAAGTTTATATCGATATAGTTAATTTCTCCACCTTCCACACTGGTTGCCCCGGTGTAGTCTGCTCCCTCTGATATCCGGGTATTGAGCATCCTTATTCCCGGGCTGAACAGTATGTTTGAGCTGAGGGGAAAATCAAAACCGAACCCTATGGACGCATACGGAAGGTCATTTAACATGTAGTTCAATCCACCGTAAACAATGACCATGTTCCCTATATCTGCCCCCTCCTGGCCGGGCTGTTCAGGCTGTTCCTGTGCGTATAGGCTGCCCCCCACTCCAAACAACATCAAAACAGCAACCAGTAGTATCCTGCTGCTTAATATTCTACTCATGCTGGCGCCTCCTTTCATTTGTTGAAATTCATATAATAATTATTGTATATAAATAAGGCCTTTTCAAATTTTTATGCTATAAAGCAGAAATCCTGCTCTTTTCGTATATTATTGGTGGGAGTTTAATCCATATTGTTGGTGGCCCCTAACCCTATAGTATTTGAATTGGACTCCTGTCTAAAAATTGTTAACAATTTATCATTTTTTTAGTATCATTGTCCCTATCAATCTTTTTTCGGGGAGGACCTCATGTACGCTCAGAAACCGCTCAAGTTTTTCCTGGACAAGCTCTGCTCTGAAAGCCCCGAGCCGGGGGGAGGAAGCGCATCCGCTCTTACCGGAGCAACTGCTGCCAGCCTTGCCGGGATGCTTTCCGCCCTCACTGTGAGCAACAAAAAATACCAGCAGGTAAGCGGAGAAATGAAGGACCTGCTGAACAAAGCCGGCTCGCTGAAGGACCAGCTGCTGGAGCTGCTGCAGGAAGACACAGAGGCTTTCGAAGATGCAGCCAGGGCATTCAAGATGCCCAAAACCACACAGGAAGAAAAAAAAGCCAGAGCCAGGGCAATTGACCGGGGCCTGAAAAAGGCCACCGAGGTCCCACTTTCTATTATGGAAAAGTGCCTGGAGGTGGGGAGGCTGGCCTCTGTGGCGGTAAAAAAGGGAAACCAGATGGCCATCTCCGACGGTGCTATCTCCGCCCTGTTCGCAGAAGCTGCTGCAAAAGGGGCAATGGTCAATGTAAGAATCAACTTCAGCTGGCTTAAAGACCGGCAGTACATTGAAGAAACAGAAAAAAAGCTGGGGGCCGTGCTGGATGAGCTTAAGGTGATCCGCCGGGAGGCAATGTCCTATACTCTGGAAAAGCTTAAAAAGGACTGATGAATGATGATTGTACAAACAGTTTTTCCATGTTAGTATGATGATAATAAAACAAATCATAAACTTTTTAATAATGGAGGTCAAAAGTGAGTGCACAAGTAGTTGACTGCAAGGCCATTTCCAATGAGATCAAAGAGGAATTGATCACAGAAATTCAGGAACTTAGCAAAAAGGGCATTACAGTGGGGGTGGCCACCGTGCTGGTGGGAGAAGACTTCGGGGCCAGGATGTACAGAAAGCAGGTGGAAAAGTTCTGCGAGGAGATGGGAGTCAAGTACACCAATGCCAATCCTCCCCAGGATACTACTGAGGAGGAGGTAGTCAAAACGGTTCAGAAGCTCAATCAGGACAACACTGTAAGCGGTATCCTTCCTCTGCGGCCATTTCCGGAGCATATTTCTGATTACGCTATTATCAACTCCATTGGTCTTAACAAGGACATCGACTGCTTCCACCCCTTCAACATGGGAAAGCTCACTCTGGGAGAAATCACCTTTGCTCCTGCAACCCCTTCCGCCTGTATTGAAATAATGCAGAGAGAAAATGTCAACCTGGAAGGAGCGGAAGTGGTGGTGGTAGGCCACTCCAATATTGTGGGAAAACCCATATCAATACTCTGTCTGAACCAGAACGCCACGGTAACTACCACTCATATATTCACTTCTATGGGGGGCAACCTGGCCAAACATACCACAGGAGGAGACATCCTTATTGTGGCTGCAGGAAAAGCCTCCCTGATTACTCCTGACCTGGTAAAAGAAGGGGCATTCGTGATTGATGTTGGGATAAACCGGGTCAAGGTGCTCGATGAAAACGGAAACCCTGTACTGAACGAGAAAGGTAAGCCCAAGAAAAAGACAGTGGGTGACGTAGACTTTGATGCAGTGAAAGAAAAAGCAGGTAAAATAACTCCTGTACCCGGTGGGGTGGGCGCTATAACCAATATGATGCTCATGAGAAACGCAGTAAAGGCAGCCAAAATCCAGAACGGTCTGCTGTAGGACCGGTACCAAGGATGTCTGCACTCCGGGGTAAAGCACACCAGGCTCATGCTACAACTGGTGCACCGTCATGGTACACCACAGTTGGGTATTCACCTGGAAGAAAAAGCCTGCAAACTTCCGCCGGACCACGAAGACTACTCCTGACGTTTGTAGTCCAGGGGGACC
>JBMCUI010000067.1:0-9834 GCA_048622675.1 Spirochaetota bacterium
GGTATAGCACGAGTAAGCTTCTGGGCAGGAAATAACCAGGAAGCCATATCCTACTTTAAACAGGCTGTCCAGGCAGGAGCGGACCAGGTGGAAGCAAGACTGGAGATGGGAAAGATATACCTGGCAATGGACCAGAAGCAAAAAGCAGCCCAGGAATTTCAGCAGGTGCTGAAGTTAGACCCCAACAATCAGGAAGCAAAAAGATTCCTTAAAGGCATTCACATCCTTAAAACCGTGGAAATATACCCATCAAACATGAAATGGATCGTATATCCGGACAATTCTATGGGTATAACCCTGACTGCAGGCATTACCTATCATATAAAACAGCTCTGGGATATAACATTCCTTTATACGGACAAGGTCATAACCGGCACTCATGACCATATATTCAGTCTTTCAGCACTGTACAAGGGGATTAAAAATCTTTACCTCTCAGGCGAGTTTTCCGGAACCAGGGACCCTGATTTTTCACCACTTATTACCACCCAGCTGGACATAGGGTATGACTTCGGTCCCCTGGGAGCAAGTTTCGGCTTGAAGGCAGACATCTACTCCAATGAAACCCTTTTCCGTATAAGCCCCGGGCTGTTAAAATACTTTTCCGACGCAAGTTATATAAACCTTATTTTTAACTACTTCTCCTACACCACCGGCTACTCCACTTCAAAGATTGAATTCCGTTCAAAACTCGAATACTTTGACCAGAACACCATAAACTTGAGTTTGGTATACGGTGGAGATGTAGAGATCAAAGACCCACTCAGGCGAGTGTTTGACATAACAGCAGGCACCACCCTCAATATAACAGATAACCTGGAGGTCACGCTCAGCTACGGATGGATTGAAACCGAGTACGGCAGAAGCCACCAGCTCACCTATGAATCAATAGTTAAATGGTAAATTAGATCAAACTGAAAGAAATGGTTATGGAAGAGGTTCTGGTAAACATAGAAAACACCACATTCAGGCTTACCCTGGGGCTGTTCGGGATAGTGTTGATATACTTTTTATTGATCATCTCCGCTCATCTTATAACACAGCTTATCCACAAACTCAAGTTCAGAGAAAAACCCCTCATATATGACTACATCTACCGGTATATACTGGATGAAATAACCCTTGATGATATACACTACCGTAGATACCAGGAAGAGGTACTCATACAGGGGTTTACGGATATCATATCATCCATTACCGGAGAAAGGGAACAAAAGCTGAAACAGGCTTTTATAAATCTGGGACTGATCAGCAGTGTGGAAAAAGGCCTGTACAGCATGTTTTCATCCAGCAGGACCCGCTGCTGCTACACTCTGGGGGTGATCGGCTCCCCAGCCAGTGTACCGTACCTGAGGTCAATGCTCTACGATCCCAACCCCGGAGTGGTATTTTCTGCAATTATGGCCCTTGGAGAAATACGGGACAACTCCTGTCTGGGCTCATTGGTTTCGTATTTCAGTAAATGCTCACCTGGAGCAGCCTGGCTCATTGCAGCTATACTGCCCTTCTTTGGAGGACCCTCCTACCGGCATATCGAACCCTACCTTAAACCAGGTCAGCTTCCCTCATACAAGCAGATGCTGCTTACCAGAGTGGCCGCAAGCCTGAAGCTGCCCGAAAGCACCGAACAGCTCCAGTCACTATACTATAAAAGCATGGACATTGACCTGCGGCTCAGCTGTCTGAAAGCCATAGGAAAAATCAACGATCTGGCCTGTGTAAAAACTATAATAGAAGCCCTTTCGGATGCACAATGGCAAATCAGGGCTGTAGCATGCAACCTTGTAGGAGAGATGAGTATAAAAGGGGCGGTTTACAGGCTTCTGCCTCTCCTGGAAGACAGCAACTGGTTTGTCAGAAAAAACTCTGCTGCAGCCCTGGTCAGGCTGGGGGATATCGGTATTGCAGCTCTTCTGGCTGCACTTGAAACCAACGACCGGTATGCCAGGGATATGGTGGTACAGACCCTGGAGGAAAACGCAGTAGTGGAAAATGCAGTTGAAAAACTGAGTTCAACAAACCCCCGTGAATACGAAAAAGCCCTGGAGCTGATAAAAACCCTCATAAAAAAGGGATACACCGAATATCTGAACAATTTCATGCGCACATCACCTGAAATCAGAGGCCTGATAACCAGCCGGGAAAAATCGTAATGGGAGCCCTATTCTATTTTCTATTAATCTGCATTATTATTTATTTTCTGGTTATAAACTCCATTCACCTGACCATACTTTTTCTGTCCATATATGAACTGGACAGAGCAAAAAGGAGCCGGCTTACGTTTGACCTGGAACAGGCATTCCGGTTCCGTCTGCTGCCTCCGGTGAGTATTATTCTTCCTGCCTACAATGAAGAAAAAACCATAGTGGAAAGTGTACGCTCCCTTT
Organism: Spirochaetota bacterium; assembly: GCA_048622675.1. Classification (GTDB taxonomy): domain Bacteria; phylum Spirochaetota; class B62-G9; order B62-G9; family DRHN01; genus JBMCUI01. The sequence continues at coordinate 2,388 of JBMCUI010000067.1, forward strand.
TATTCATTCACTATCCCAGCTATGAGGTACTGGTGGTAAATGACGGCTCAACTGACGGCACTCTTAGAAAACTAAAAAGGGCATTCAATCTGTTAAAAACAGACTATGTTTTTCGAAGGTCATTGGACACCGAGAAGGTGAAGGGTATATACATTTCCGAGAAATATAAGAATATCATTGTTATTGACAAGGAAAATGGAGGAAAAGCAGATGCCCTGAATGCAGGAATCAATGTTTCCACCTATCCCTACTTCTGCGCTGTTGATGCAGATACCATACTGGGAACAGATGCTCTGTCCCGATTGATCCTCCCGTTTATCAATGCTCCCAGGCAGACCACTGCAGTAGGAGGGGTAGTAAAACCGGCAAACGGGGCGGACTTGCAGATGGGAGTGCTGCTGGGCCAGAGACTGACCAGGAACATCCTGGTCAATATCCAGAGGGTTGAGTATGTCAGGTCCTTTTTTATGGGAAGAATGGGGCTGTCCAGTATAAACTCCCTGCTGATAATATCCGGAGCATTCGGGCTTTTTAAAAAAGATGATGTAATGGCAGCAGGAGGATACAAGAAAAGAAGCCTGGGTGAAGACATGATGCTGGTGGTAAAGCTGCACCGGTTGAAAAAAAATCAAAAAGAAAAATACAGAATTGCTTTTGTTCCTGATACTGTATGCTGGACTGAAATTCCCTCCAGCCTCAAGGTGCTCAAACGTCAGCGAATACGATGGCAGATGGGTCTGCTGGAAAGCATATTCGACAACATCAGAATGTTTCTAAACCCCTCATACGGAACAGTGGGTCTTTTTTCTGTACCTTTCTATTTTTTTACAGAAATCATCTCACCTTTTATAGAAATTGCCGGATACTGCCTTACAGCTTTAGGTATGTTTACAGGAGTACTGCCTGCCGATTATGCTCTTCATTTCCTGATTGCCACCTGGGTTTACGGCATAGTCAACTCTTTTATGGCTCTGACCATGGAACACTACAGCTCTCCATCGACTCAGAAACCGGGGCATTTCCTGATAAAACTTTTGGTCTCCTGTGTGGAAAACCTGTTTTACAGGCAGGTAAACCTTTACTTCAGAATCGCCGGATTTTTCAGGTATTTTACCAAAAAGAGAGAATGGGGAGTCATGGAAAGAAAGGGATTCAGCTGACCCACACTTTTTTTACCAGGTTCTCTTTCTTCAGGGTAGATAAAAGCTCCTCAGTAGGTTCAATACCCAGGAAGGTGGAAGCCTTTACCACCTTGTTTAAACCCTCAAGGTGGGGAGTGTGGATAAAAATGCTGCAATGGCCCTTGTTCTGGAGCAGCAGGTCCCGAAGCCTCAGCAGCTGGTGGTCCTCTGCCTGCCCGTCCAGAACTATGTGCACCTGGGACAAGGACTGCTTTTCCATAGCCTCAGGGTACATTATCCGGTCAGCTATTATCTTCTCTCCGTCAGTTCTTCCAGAGACAACAATAACCTTTTTCTCGTTCAGGAATTGGCTGCAGCTTTCATAAATACTGGGAAATACCACTGCTTCAATATACCCGGTGGTGTCTTCCAGGCCCAGAAAAGCCATTTCTTTGTTATCTCTGGTCATTATTTTTTTTACAGAAACCACAATCCCCAGGATACTAACCCCCACATCTGAGCCGAGTTCCCTGACTCCGGAGATAGTGTACACACCGGGATGCTCCATCACTGTGCTGTATCTGGCTACAGGGTGGGCCTTGAAATAAAATCCCATTGCTTCTTTTTCATACTCTGAAAATTCGGCTTCACTCCACTCCGGCTGTTCCTCCACCTGGTAGAAGCCCTGATCAGTGTAGCTTTCCTCCATTTCATCAAAAAGAGAATGCTGACCCTTCAACCTGTCGCCCTGTATGGATGTCCCATGCTCAAAAGCTGCGGGTATACTGTTAAAAATACTTCTCCTGTTTGGCCCCAGAGCATCCATGGCACCGCTTTTCACCAGGCTTTCCATAACCCTTCGGTTCACCAGCCTCAGGTCCACCCTCGAGGTAAAATCGAAAATAGAACTGAAGGGTGTTTTACTCCTTTCTTCAACTATGTTCCGGGCAGCGTTTTCCCCAACATTTTTAACTGCAGACAGGGCATACCGGATGGAACTGCCGTCTGCTTCAAAAAACACCCCGCTTTTATTCACATCAGGCCCATGGACCTCAATCCCCATATCCCTGGCTTCAGCAATGTAATGGGCTATTTTGTCTGTGTCATTAAGCTCCCCGGTAAGGAGGGAGGCAAGATAGAAAACCGGGTAATGCACTTTGAGATAGGCAGTCTGAAAGGCCAGAAGGGCGTAGGCACTGGAATGAGACTTATTGAACCCGTACCGACCAAAAGTCTTTATCATATCAAAAATTTCCTCTGCTATCTTTCTTCGTACATTCTTTTTCTGGGCACCTTCCAGAAATTTTTCACGGGCTTCTTCCAGTATCTCCGGCTTTTTCTTCCCCATCGCTTTTCTGAGGTTGTCCGCTTCCGCCAGGCTGAACCCACCTATAACCTGAGCAATCTCCATTACCTGCTCCTGGTAAACTATTACCCCGTAGGTGTCCTTCAGCACTTCTTTGAGCCTCTGGTCGGGGCAGGTAATAGGTTTGGTACCGTTTTTCCTTTCAATAAACTCATCCACCATACCAGAATCAAGTGGACCCGGCCGGTAAAGGGCCAGTACTGCTATAATGTCTTCAAACCTGTTGGGGCAGAGCCTTTTCAGGAGGTTCTGCATCCCGCTGCTCTCCAGCTGGAAAACCCCTGTGCTTTTGCCCTGTGAAAGAAGCTGGTACACCCGTTTGTCTTCAAGGTCCACATTGTGTATATCCGGGACTTCCTGTCCCGCTTCCTTCACCTTTTCCAGACAGCGCTGTATCAGGGTTAGATTTTTTAGTCCAAGGAAGTCCATCTTAATAAGTCCCACATCTTCAAGGTCCTGTGCCTGGAACTGAGTGGAAACCACTCCGCTTTTAGGGTCTTTGTACAGAGGAACCAAACCATCCAGTTTTTGAGGAGAAATCACCACTCCTGCTGCGTGGGTGGAGGGATGCCTCACCAGTTTTTCCAGTTTTCTGGATATATCAAAAAGCCTTTTGATCCTGGAGTCGCTTTTGACCATCTCCCCAAGCTCCCTGGAGGTGGCCAGGGCTTCTTCTATGGTTATGTTAACTCCACGGGGTATTTTTTTGGCAATGGAGTCCACTTCTTTGGGCTGATAGTCCATAGCTCTGGCAACATCTCTTACCACTGCCCTGGCTTTCATTGCCCCGAAGGTAATTATTTGTGCCACTTTGTCGTCGCCGTATTTCTGCCTGACATAACGTATCACCTCGTCCCTTCTCTCACCGTCGAAATCTATATCTATATCGGGCATGGAAATCCTGGATACATTCAGAAATCTTTCGAAAAGAAGCCCGTACTTCAGAGGTTCTACATTGGTTATGTCCAGTGCGTAGGCCACAATGGACCCTGCAGCACTCCCCCTGCCGGGTCCCACAAAAATCCCCCTGGTCTTGGCAAACCTGATAAAGTCCCAGACTATGAGAAAATAGGTGCTGAACCCCATTGATTCTATGACTTCCAGTTCTTTTTGGACCCTCTGGTGCACCTCCGGGGGAGGACTGCTGCCGTATTTTTTCACAATGCCTTTTCTGGTAAGTTCTTCCAGATAACTTTCAGGAGTATGCCCCTGGGGAATAGGAAAATGGGGCAGTCTCAATCTACCCAGATCAAGGGAAAGGTTGCACTTCTGGGTTATTTCCAGGGTATTCTCGGTGGCCTGCGGATAATGAGAGAAACTGGACAGCATCTGCTGGGGGGACTTAAAATAGAACTGGTCTGTTTTAAACTTGAGTCTGTTTTTCTGGTATATAGTCTTACCGGTCTGAATGCATAAAAGACAATCGTGATAGGCAGCATCGGATTGTTCCAGGTAATGAATGTCATTGGTAGCCACCACCTTGAGGCCCATCTGTCTGGAAATGCTGATAAGCTCCCGGTTTACTGTCTGTTGTTCCGGGATTCCGTTGTCCATAACCTCCAGGTAATAGTCTTCCGTACCGAAGATTTCCAGGTATTGGGAAACCTTCTTTTTGGCCTGCTCAATTTCCCCTTTCAGTATAAGCGACGGTATCTCTCCAGCCAGACAGGCGCTCATGCACACCAGTCCTTCATAATGCTCCCGAAGCAGCTTTTTATCAATTCTGGGCTTGTAGTAAAACCCTTCCAGGTAGGCCCGGGATGACAGCTGGATAAGGTTTTTATACCCCACCTCATCTTTGGCCAGTAAAATTAAATGGTAGGGTTTTTCCTTCTGGTCCTTTTTCCTCATGGAGGAGGGAGCAACATAAAACTCCTGGCCTATAATAGGCTTTATCCCCCCTGCCATTGCCTTTTTATAGAACTCCAGCACTCCAAACATATTTCCATGATCTGTTATGGCCAGAGCAGGCATTCGGTACTGATTTGCTTTTTTAATCAGGTCGTCTATTTTGGAAGCGCCGTCCAGAACGGAATACTCGGAGTGGGTGTGCAGGTGAACAAATGCTGCATGTTCCATCTTTTATCAACCCTCCATGGCTAAAGCTCCACCACCTGCTTTTCCCTGGCTACAAATATATCCAGGTCTGCAGAATCCAGTTGTGCCATCCTCCTTTTTGCAGCCTTCTCTATCTTTTCCAGCTGAATATCTTTCCTGGTAGGATCGTGGTGAAAAAGGGCCGCTCTTTTTACTCCTGCTTTCAAGCAGCTTTTAAGAACATACTCAACAGGCGAATGCCCCCACCCAAGTCTGGAAGAAAGGTACTCCTTGCTGGTATACTGGGCATCGTGGACCACCAGGTCAGCATTCTGCATGAACTGCATTACCCTTCTGTTGTTCATCCGGGCAGCCTTCTCACCTTCGATTTTGGCCATCTCATCGTAATCGTCATCCTCGGGGCTGCCATCAAAGAGGTTCCGAAAAGGCTCTGTATCGTAGGCGGTTACCAGCACAGCTCCATCAGCTTCTATCCTGAAACCCAGGTCTATTATGGGGTGGTTCAGGATCTTGGTTGTTACTTTTACGTCATCGTAAAGCTGGTAGGTCTTCTCAGTAAGGATCTCCCAGGAAATATCAGCTGCCAGTTCATCAGACTTAACTGGAAAATAATTATAGCTCATCTGCCCTGCAACTATTTTTTCCAGGTCTTCATCACCGATGTTTACAGGTCCATGAACTCTTATCTTATTCCCCGGAATAAAAATGGGTGTAAAAAACGGGAACCCCATAATATGGTCCCAGTGGGTATGACTGATAAACAGGTCCAGGTCCAGAGGGCCTTTTTTTAACTCCTCTTTTACCATCTTATTTCCAAGCTCCCTTATACCGCTTCCAGCGCCTATTATTATAAGCCTGCCGTCGTTCAGCCTTACCTCGATGCAGGTAGTATTTCCCCCAAACTTAACCGTTTCGGACCCGGGGGTGGGTATAGACCCTCTCACACCCCAGAATGTCACTTTCATAGTATCTGCACCTTTATTTATACCTTCAAAAAGACCTGTGCCTTTTCAATCTCATCAGAAATGGTATCAAAAAACAGGTCATCCAGGAACTCTTCTGTAATACCAAGCAAGGCCAGACGTTCCGGGTCAATTTTCTTTATGTACCTGTTTCCAGAAAAACCTACCTGGTGCATGTTGCAGTATATGTCAGCCAGGTGCACTGCTGTTATCAGCTTTTCGCTTCCTTCTGAAGTATTTTCAGGGTTATGATGGTTCAGAATACATTCGTATGTCTCTCCGGTCAGCCTCCACTTTTCAGCTATCATCTTACCGACCTGGGTATGATTTATACCTATTGTTTCTTCTTCCATCTCCACCAGAGGTCTGTTCTTTAAATCTGCACTGCTCACAGCTTTCATGTACTGCTCATCAAAAACCTCATTGAGAGGGATTTTCCCCACATCGTGAAGCAGTCCTCCAATAAAGTATTGTTCCCTCTGATTTGTGGGTATCCCTATTTTGGAAGCTATGAGCTTTGCCCCTACTCCAACCCCGATGGAATGCCTCCAGAACCCATCTCCGTTGAGAGACTTGAATCGGTTCTTTTTTTTCATGTTTGCCAGCACTGCGGAGGAAAGCGCCAGATTTTTGATGGTATTTATTCCCAGCATTATAATGGCATTTACCAGGGAGGTCACTTTATTGGGGAGGCCGTAGTAGGCGGAATTAACCAGCTTGAGTACCTTTCCGGTGAGGACCGGGTCCAGGTTAATTACCTTATTCAGGTCCTTGGCAGTAACCTGAGGATTTTTTGTAACCTCCAGGATCTTAGCCATGGTTATGGAAAGAGAAGGCATGGAGTCTATGTATCTGTTAAGCTTTACTACTGCTTTGTTTTCCATTGGTCGATATTATATACAATAATTTATTATTTTTAAACTATTCTTGCCCCATACAGCGAGCCTCATCAAAAGCCCTGTCCTGGTTAATATCAAGCCCACCATCTAGCTCATAAGAAACCTGTACAGACAGGCATAAAAAGCATCGCAGTCCAAACAGGTACGAGAGTTTATCTCAAACTCGTCGGGTTCACATAACTCAGAACCGCTTTCCTGATAAGACTGTTCAAGTTTGGACAAAAACTCTCTCTGTTTTCGGTCCAGAGGAAGGTCCTTTCTAATCCGGGACCTTATAACAGAAGCAGGATAAATGTCCCTTTTTTTCTTTTGCTCTGAAATATCCCTGATTTTATTTGAGACACCCCTCTTCAGACGCCGGGTTATACCTGGGCCGCCCCGCCTTCCACTCCGGTACCTGTTTTTTATCCTCATTACATAGTACATATACCCGAAAAAGAGCCCTGCAAGATGAGTAAAATGCCCTATTCCCCGCATGGAGCCTGTGGCAAGCATCACCAGTTCGATTCCTCCAAAAATTAGTGCAGCATACTTGGCCCTTACCGGTATTATGAAAAAAAGAAGGAGCATAGCATTGGGAAACTCCAGTCCAAATGCAAGCATTACTCCGAATACAGCCCCGGAAGCGCCTATGGTAGGTATAAATGGATTGGTGATGCTGTTCCATATGAATGTTACTATTCCTGCCCCAATACCTGAAGCAAAATAAAAATAAATGAACTCCCTGGTTCCCCACTTTTCCTCCAGGGGCCTTCCAAAAAGGAAAAGAGCATACATGTTAAAAAACAGATGAAGCAAACTCCCATGCAGAAACATGTAGGTTACCACCTGCCAGACCCATCCGTTTTTTATCATTTCCGGGAACAGGGAAAAAATGGTTATAAACAATCCATATCTCTGGATGGCGAAAGCAAGGGTATTCTTTCCCTTTTCTATCAATGATGAGACCAGTCCCCCCGGTACAGGAAATTGAAAAAACTGAGTGATGAAAAAAACCACCACATTAATTATAATTAAACCTATAATAATGCTGTTTATTTG
>JBMCUI010000068.1:0-9811 GCA_048622675.1 Spirochaetota bacterium
GTATTTGGATATACTTTACTATTGAGTATACATACCGAATATATTTGTATACGTATATAATAATTAATGTGGAATTCCAAGAACATTTTTATCCTTATTTTTGAATCACTAAATATTTTTTAATAGAAAAAATTGATAAAAATAAAAGGAATACATAATAAATTAACTCTAATTTTTGTTATTATTTGTATAGTGATAACAATTATAGTGCTGTTTACACCCCATCTTCCTGAAAAAAAGCCCCCTCCTGAAAAGCCCCCGGAAGCAGTGAAGAAGAAACTCTACCGGATTGCCATAATCATAGATGATGTGGGCTATCCATCATCCAATTTTCAGGCATACATGAAATTTTCCGAAAAGCTGACCTTTTCTGTTTTGCCCTTTCTGGACAACTCATCCCTTTACGCCAGAAAACTTCATGAATCCGGCTTTGAAATTATGCTTCATATTCCCATGGAACCTTTATCTTACCCCAGCTCAAACCCGGGTCTCTATGCCCTTTTTACAGGCGATTCCAGAATGCAGGTTCGCACAAAGCTGGATTTGATGATCGAACAGAACCCTTATGCTGTCGGGGCCAATAACCATATGGGCTCGAAGGCCACCCTTGACCGGGAGCTGATGTACCATACACTTTCCTACCTCAAGAAAAAAAACTACTATTTTATTGACAGTGTTACTACCAGACATTCATGCGCATATCAGACAGCTCTGGATCTGGGGTTGACGGCATCTTCAAGAGATGTGTTCCTGGACAACAGGGATGAGTTTTCCTATATAAACTCCCAGTTCACCAGGCTTAAAACGTTGGCAAGAAACAACGGCACTGCAATAGGAATAGGACACTTCAACCGAATAAACACCATCAAGGTACTGAAATACCAGCTTCCCCTTCTTAAAAAACAAAACTTTGTGCTGGTCTTCGCCTCCGAAGCAGTCCCAAATTGAGGTTGACTTTCAGTGTATTTCTCAATATTGTTTCACATCTAATGTAAATAGGGACCAGGAGTGAAAATACTTGGCATTGAAACATCGTGTGACGAGACTTCTGCCTCTGTTGTAGAAAACGGAAACAACATACTCAGCAATATAACACAGACCCAGTACGAGTTTCACCAGGAATACGCCGGAGTAGTACCGGAAATTGCCTCCCGAAGGCACCACGAGCTTATCAACTATGTAATCGAACAGTGTTTAAAAAAGGCAGGGGTGGGGTGGACAGGGCTTGATGCCGTAGCAGTCACCTACTACCCGGGGCTGATAGGTTCGCTGCTTATAGGAGTTACTGCGGCAAAAACCCTCAGTTTTGCCCTGAATATACCGCTTATAGGGATAAACCATATTGAAGCACATCTTTTCTCTGTTCAGTATGGCAACCAGGTAACCTTTCCCATCCTGGGGTTGATAATATCAGGAGGACATACTCTTTTGGTATACTCAGAAAGAATCGGTCACTATAAAATACTGGGAAGCACCCTGGACGATGCCATAGGAGAGGCTTTCGACAAAGTTGCAAAACACCTGGGACTGGGCTACCCGGGTGGACCAGCTATTGAAAAAACAGCAGGTGAGGGAGACGAAAATGCGTTCGGTTTTCCCAGAGTGACCCTGAATGGGGGCAGAGATAGATACAATTTCAGCTATTCCGGGCTGAAAAATTCAGTGATAAATCAAAAAGACAGGTTCCTGAACCAGGGATATGAAAAATCTCCTGCCAATTTAGCAGCTTCCTTTCAGGCGGCTGCAACAGATGTGCTTCTGGTAAAAGCCAGGTGGGCAAGCAGAGACTTCAACATAAACCGGATTGCTCTTGCAGGAGGGGTGGCTAACAACACCCGCATACAAAATATATTCAGGGCAGAAAAGGGACTGATTACCTATTTCCCTGAAAAATCCCTCACACAGGACAATGCTGCAATGGTGGCAGGGCTGGCCTGGTACAAAATGAAAGAAGGCTGCCGCAGTAATCTGGACCTGGAGCCAAAGTCCAGGCTGGAGGAAATAAAAAAAGGCAAAAGGCCAAAACATGGCAATTGAGCAGAGACAGACCCGTTTAAACAAGCTGGAGCAGATAAAAAAGCTGGGATTAAATCCCTACAAGGACAGGTTTGAAAAGACCCATTCGCTGAACGAGGCAAAAAACCTTCCCCTGGATACCGGGGGAGTCAAAATTTCCGGCAGAATCATGGCTGTAAGGAGCTTCGGCAGGCTTATTTTTGCCACCCTCAAAGACCACTCAGGAACCATGCAGATCGCCCTCCAGCGCAGCATTACCGGTGAGGAAAGCTTTGATTTTTTTAAAAAATACACCGATATAGGTGATTTTATAGGAGCAGCCGGCAGTATATTCAAAACCAAAATGGGGGAAATCACCCTCAATACAGAGAAATACCAGTTTCTTTCCAAGACCCTCAGGCCCCTTCCTGAGAAGTGGCACGGAGTAACCGACAGGGAGACCCTTTACCGACAGAGGTACCTGGACCTGACGATGAACCAGGACACCATGGAGAGGTTTGTACAACGGGCCCGGATAATCAAGGCCATGCGGGATTTTCTGGACAACAACGGATTTGTAGAGGTGGAAACTCCGGTCCTGCAGACAAAACCCTCAGGGGCCATAGCTACCCCGTTTATGACTCACCACAATGCCCTGGATATGGACGTATATCTCAGGATTGCTCCAGAGACCTACCTTAAAAGGTGTATTGCAGGAGGGTTTGATCGGGTATATGAGTTTGCCAGGAGCTTCAGAAATGAAGGGATGGACCCTTCCCACCTTCAGGACTTCACCCTTCTGGAATACTACGTGGCCTGCTGGAACTACCAGGACAACATGGACTTTACCACCAGACTCATAAGACATGTTCTCCAACAGGTAACCGGCGGCCTGGAGCTGAACTACCGGGGCACATCAATTGACTTCGGGAAGGAATGGAAGAAGCTTTCCCTGGGCGATCTTGTCCTGCAGGAGAGCGGAATTGATATTTCTGAATGCTCCAGCAAAAAAAATCTGATCGAAAAAATAAAAAAAAGAAGTATTGAGATTCATGGGGTAGAAGAAATGAGCTTCGGCAGTATAGTGGACAATATATTCAAGAAAGTCTGCAGGCCTAAAATAATCGACCCCGTGTTTGTCATCCACCACCCTATCGAGCTTTCTCCCCTGGCCAGGCAGAACGATGACAATCCAGCCGTCACGGACAGATTCCAGCTGGTGGTAAATGGGTGGGAAATTGTAAACGCCTACAGCGAGCTGATAAACCCTCTGGAGCAGAGAAAAAGGCTGGAAGAGCAGGCAAAGCTGCACTCAGGCGGGGATACCGAAGCCATGGTTATGGACGAAGATTTCCTGCTGGCCATGGAGCATGGCATGCCCCCCATGTCAGGCTGGGGGATGGGAATAGACCGGTTCATCTGCCTTCTCTGCGGACAGGAGAACCTGAGGGACGTGGTGCTTTTTCCTCTGATGAAGCCCCAGGAATAGCGGTATGAATGGGAATACCAGCAACAATTGTTCAGGCTGACATTATATTACAATAAATTATAAATGGAGGTCAATTCAGTGCAAAGAAGATTTACTCTTGAATATTGGATAGATGAAGGTTGGTATGTAGGCAGGTTGAAAGAGGTACCAGGAGTATTCAGTCAGGGAGAAACTCTCAAAGAATTAGAGGAAAATATAAAAGAAGCTTATCATCTTATGACGGCAGAAGAAGAACCAATTCAGAATTATGAAGTCTACACTAAAGAAGTAGAAGTAACGATTTGAAAAGAGAAGAGTTTATTAGATCAATAGTAAAAGCAGGTTGTTATTTAAAGCGACGTGGATCAAGTCATGATATATACACTAATCCTAAAAATGGAAAAAAAGCTCCTGTTCCACGACATACTGAAATTAAAGACAGTCTTTGTCTGCTAATAAAAAAACAGCTTGGACTAAAATGATAACCAACCGGCCTAATTGGTAAGCCCTTCGCTATGGCCGCTTCTGTGAGAGTGGCTATCGTATAATTGAGCATTCTTTTACTTGTTTATTAATACCACACAGGGCCGCTTCTTATAAAAAATAATTAGGTTTACTAACAGGAGTATTTGTGATAAATTTTACGTGCCTGCTGTGTTGGTGATGCCGGGTACCATTTTTGAGCCAACACCAACAAAAACGGGATGTCAACATTTACCTGTGGAGTGCACTCACTCCTGAGCGGGTTTAAGAGTACACGAAGCAGGTGTGCGACGACCCACCTGAAAGACCAGGTTCAAAACAGTCCTGGCACACGGCACCGGCGGGCATTTTTATGCCCTGCAGCTTTTAAAAAGCCATCCACACTAATTATTGACATCCCTTTCTCCCATAAGAGCCTTAAGCTGTTTCATCTCAGACACCAGCTGGGAGCGGTCCAGGTTCTGAAACCGAACAGGCACCATCCTTCTGCTGGTGCACTCCAGTACTGCTACCAGGTTCTGCAGCTCAATTTCATGAGGGTATGCTGGAGGCACAAAATCCTCTATGGTCTCCTCCAGGTCTTCCCTGGTAATGATAATGTGGTTATGGGAAGCAGCCAGGAATTTGGCCCGGATAAGAATAGATTCCAGGTCAGCACCGGAGAAGTCGAAACTGTACTTCTGAAACAGCTCCACTATATCTACTTTCTGCAGCTTCAGCTTCAGCTTTTTCACCAGGGTATCAAAAAGGGCCTGTTTTTCTTCAATGCTTTCAGGATAAAACAGGGCCAGGTGCTCCTCTGCTCTGCCCTGGCGTTTCAGGTCAATAGGCAAAAGGTCCGGCCTGCAGGTGATCAAAAACCACATTATCTTTCCCCGGTATTCAGTGTTTCCCATAAAAGAGGATATCTGAGCAAAAATCCTGTTGCTGGTACCGGAATCACCCTCCTGGTGGCGATGTCCCAGAAAGGCATCAGCCTCATCTATCATTACCCCCACCGGTGCCATGGCTTTCAAAATATTCAGGATCTTCTCCAGGTTGGACTCTGTTACCCCCTGCCATTTGCTCCTGAAGTTTTTGAACCGGACTATGGGTATGCCTATCTCTCCTGCAAAAGCGGTTACCATAAAGGTCTTACCCGTACCCACCGGACCCGAAATTAAATATCCCATGGGAAGCACATCCAGTCTGCCCTGCTTTATGGCCCTGGCTGCGCTTTTGAACCTTTTTTTAACGAAATCATGACCTGAGACCATGGAAAGATCAAACTCAGATTCAATAAACTCCAGAAGCCCCGCAGCCTCGGCTTCGATAATCTCCTTCTTCTTGTTCTTTAAGTACTCCAGGGTAATCTTTTTGTCTTCCTGATAGGACTCAGCTGCCAGCTGGTTGATGTTTACCAGGTTAAGACCGCTGGTAACTTTGGCCACCCTGCCGGGATTGAGCCTGTGTTCCAGCAGAAGCTTGCTCTGTTTGTCCAGATAGACAAGAAAGCTTTCCCTCACATCATGATCAGGTATGGGAATATTAACTTTGATGGTGGTAGGAGAACGGACCACTTTGACACTCAGGTCAGCCAGGTTCTCCGTTAAAAGGATTATGGATATGTCATTTTCGTTGAACAGGGGGTCGTGGGCCCACCTGTTGAGGGTAACCAGACAGAACCGGTCTTCATCGGTGTAGCTGGAAAAATTGGTATTGGGGACTATGGTTTCAGCATAATCAATGATCAGCACTATTCTCATTCTGTAGCGGACATTGTTGTAAAAGAACTTCTCCAAATAATGAAAAGCCTTTACCGGGTCCCTGGGAAGCAGCTCCCCCGAAGCTACGTTGCCCACCAGAGGCCTCAACCCGGACAGATATTCCTGCTTCATTTCTTCCTTGCAGAAGGTAATTCCGGATGAGCGGTCGTAGTAGATAATAATGTCCCTGTTGCCGAAAAGCACTTCTGAGATGTAGTCCTGGATTTTTACAAAATTGAACTCATCTTCATTCATTTTGTGGGGAAGAAAATCTCTGATATTTCCATATACTATGTACAGGTTGGAGGTTTTGGAGCAGTATTTGTAGGAAAGCTCCTGGGCCCAGGAAGGCAGTATCCTTATAAAAGGCAGGTGCTTGAGGATAAACTGCTCCGACAACGCTCCCCTCCCTTTTTATTCTTCGAACAATAAATCTATCAGACAGTGCTGGTTACATTTCCCGAGTGCACCATAATTGACCGGTGAATGCCAATCATGTAAATCTTGAAATCAGTTCTGATTATAACCACAAACTGCACTTAAATCAACAAAAAGATTCTATAGAGCACCCCAGCAGCCGTACGGCATCTTACCATGGTTATTCTGCAGAGTGCTGTCCCCACTGTTCATAGTATACTATTTTATCCATCCCCAGCCTGCTTTTTCTTTTTATAGAAGCAACTTCAGGATAGCCAAGGGCCAGCAGTTCCACCACCTTGATGTTTTCAGGGATATTCAGTATCTGTTTTACCTGGTCTTCATAGAAAGCCCCAATCCAGCAGGTCCCCAGCCCCAGTTCCACTGCCCGAAGGGTCATGTGGTCTATCGCTATAGCCACATCAATGGAATAACACATCTCCCCGCAGCGCATCCGGTGGAAATCTGTATCAGCACAGCAGGCTATAACACAGGGTGCCTGTGCTACAAAATACTGTCCGCTGGCAGCCTGGGAGAGTTTTTTTCTGGTCTGCTCATCAGTAACCACTACAAACCTCCACTCCTGCCGGTTTGCTGCAGAAGGCGCAAGCCGGCCTGCTTCCAGCACCTGTTCCAGCTTCTGCTTCTCCACCTGCCTGGGAGCATAGTTTCTCACACTTTTCCTGGTTTTTATGGCTTCTTCTACAGTCATACCTCCTCCTCCTCATGTCATGGAGTTTCAATTATATTTTTCCACACCTGCAGCAGGGTATACAGAGACTAATATATTACGGTAAAATCTAAGCAACCTGAATGTATTTATCAAGCCGGTATTTTCTTTCTTTTAAAAATTCATTACATTAGATGATCTAAAAAACGTACAGGAAAACAGTCAACATATGCAGGGTTTAAACAACACCGGGCAGGACCGGTTGAATAAATGGGGCTGCTGTTAATACCATGCAATGTACATCCAATTATTATCGGGGTAAAAAATGAAAGCACTCCTTTCAGGAAACCAGGCCATAGCCAGGGGAGCCTGGGAATACGGGGTAAATGTAGCAGCAGGCTACCCGGGGACCCCCAGCACCGAAATTCTGGAAAACCTTTCCCGGTACCGGGAAGTATATTCAGAATGGGCACCCAATGAAAAAGTAGCGCTGGAAGTAGCCATAGGGGCATGCCTGACCGGGGTCCGGAGTATGGCCACCATGAAGCACGTGGGCCTGAATGTTGCCTCCGACCCCCTTATGACCTGTTCATATACCGGAGTTAATGGTGGACTGGTGGTGGTGGTGGCAGATGACCCGGGAATGCATTCTTCGCAGAATGAGCAGGACTCCCGCAACTATGCCCGGTTTGCCAAAGTCCCGCTTTTTGAACCATCGGACTCGGGGGAAGCAAAACAGCTCCTACAGTCCGCCTTCCGGGTCTCAGAGGAGTATGATACTCCGGTACTGTTCAGGACTACCACCAGGATTTCCCACTCCAGGGGCATGGTGGAACTGCACGACCCTATAAACATTCAAAAAACTCCTCATTATGAAAAAAATCCTCATAAATACCTTATGGTACCTGCATATGCCAGAAAAAGAAGGCTGGAGGTGGAAAAAAGGACTGAAAAGCTTAAAGCCTATGCTGAACAATTTTCACAAAACACCATGATACTCAGGGAGAAAACACTGGGAATAATTACTTCCAGCATAGCCTATCAGTATGCAGCCGAAGTATTTGATGAGGCCTCCATTCTCAAGCTGGCAATGAGCTATCCTTTCCCTGATGAATTGATAGCAGAATTTGCCGCTGAAGTGGACGCATTAATGGTAGTGGAGGAGCTGGACCCTTTTTTGACCGATCATATTAAATCACTGGGGTTTTTACTTACCGGTATAGACCTTATACCCAGGACAGGGGAGCTTGACCTGGACATTTTGGAAAATGCTAAAAAGGCCCTGGTAGTAAACAAAAAATACTTTGCTTCACCATCCCCGGCTGAAAACCGGGCAAATACCAACCCTGATACTGAGTCTCTGAAAAATCCTGCATCCCTGCCTTCCCGCCCGCCGGTGCTGTGCCCAGGGTGCCCCCACCGGGGGGTATTCTACGTGCTCAAAGCTCTGAAGCCCATTATTATCGGAGACATCGGCTGCTACAGCCTGGGAGGACTTCCCCCGCTGGAGAGCATGGACGCCATCTTCTGCATGGGAGGAGGAATCAGTGCTGCCGCAGGGGTAGCAAAGGCTGGTCCTGACCGACCGGTGGTGGGGATTGTGGGTGACTCCACCTTTTTTCACTCTGGAATAACCGGACTGCTGGATATTGGCTACAACCACACCAGCCTTACCATACTGGTCCTTGACAACAGTATTACCGCCATGACCGGACATCAGGACCATCCAGGAACCGGAAAAACTCTTATGGGCAACCAGACCATCAAAGCCAGCATTGCCAAATTTGCTCAGGCAGCAGGAATCAACATGATAAAAGTCTTCGATCCCTACAGCCTGGAGGAAACAAAAAGAGCTATTGAAGAAGCTGTAAATGCGGAGGAGGCCTCGGTCCTGGTTTCCAGACGCCCCTGTGTATTACTGGAAAGGCACACTGCTGCCCTGTACTGCAGCGTTGATATGAAGGCGTGCAAAAGCTGTGGCATATGCCTCAAGCTGGGATGCCCGGCAATATACAAAATAAATACAGAAGAAGGAGCATGGAGTGCTGCTGTAAACAAAGAATTGTGTACCGGATGTTCTCTGTGTGCTCAGGTGTGCCCTTTCGATGCTATTTCTTTTCCTCCTGTTTGAAAACGCCTCCTATTTCTCCTATTTGGTCAACAGATGATTTGGACGCATCGATATTTTCTTTCTGGATGGCTATGTATACTTCTTTTCTGTGCACGGCAATATCCCTGGGTGCGGAAATGCCCAGTTTGACCTGGTCGCCCCTGACCTCCACAATGGCTATCTCGATACTCTCTCCTATCATTATGCTTTCATTTGGTTTTCTGGTCAGCACAAGCATACTAGCGGGTCTCCACCAGGTGGTCTTTTGTTTTCTTCAGCTCATCAAGAATTGGATGTTTCACCCCATATTCAGATTTTTCTGATATGGTCTGTTTTGCCAGCCTGGTTTTTTTATTGATAATAATAGGCCCCATTAAATTTGCTGAAATCCGGGAAGGGTCCCGTGGTACAGTAACAATTGCAAAATCAATAATATCTGATTCCGATTCAACTCCGATAGACCGGAGCTCAGAGTTCGGGACCTTAAGGTGGTAGCCCTCCATAAAAATCCTGGGGTCTATGAGCAGAAATGCCAGCTCCGGGCAGTGCTCCGCCTGGAGCCAGTAAAACGGCCCCTCCCGGGAATCGATTAAATAATAGTAATGTATCCCCTCAAATCCTATTATCCCTTCAGGAAAATACAACTTCTGCCTTTCACTTACCTCAATTTCCCCGTACGGTTTGGTTTTGATTCTCATGTAATGCTCCTTATCTTAAAAAATCTAATAATGTTGGCTGGATGATTCTGGCGGTAACCCCCAGGGCTGCCCTGTGGAGCATTTCCATTGTTTTCAGCTCTGTTACAGCCTGAGTTATATCAGTGTCTTCGCTCCCGGAAAGTATATCTTCCATGTTTGCTTTATCCTGCATAATCCTGGAGCGGACCATCTCCAGGCGGGTCTGTTTTGCACCGAGCTGTGCCC
>JBMCUI010000069.1:0-9795 GCA_048622675.1 Spirochaetota bacterium
GGTTGGAGCAGGTAAAACAGTTCTTATTTTTACCCCTGGGAATTAACCTGGTTTCGGCTGCTATGGTTTACTTTTTACTGTGCAACCGGGACATGATCCGGGAGGCAAAATCAGTGTATATCCTCCTGGAGAAGAACGACCTGGAGGGTGCACGCAGGAGGGTTTCCAGGATTGTGGGAAGGCAGACCGACAGCCTTGACCGAAAAGAAATTATACGGGCTGCAGTGGAGTCGGTTGCTGAAAACCTGGTGGATGGGTTTATTTCTCCTCTGTTTTACCTGGTCCTTGGAGGTGCGCCCCTTGGCTACCTGTATAAGACCGTCAATACTTTTGACTCCATGTTTGGATATAAAAGCGAGAAGTACCTCGAGTTCGGGAAAGCTGGAGCTCGTGCGGATGATGTGCTTAACTTTATTCCGGCACGGTTGAATGTACTGTTCATGCTGACAGCAGGGGGGTTCAGAAGAAGCATTATCCGCACCGTGATCCAGCATGGGAAGAAGCACCCCAGTCCCAATGCAGGTCTGGCTGAGGCGGGGTTTTCCGGGTTTCTGGGAATAGCTCTGGGAGGACCTTCTGTGTACAGCGGAGAGATGCACAACAAGCAGTGGATAGGAGAAAACAGGTTGTCGGCCCCGAGCATGGAGGACCCCGGGCTTATACTGAAGGCTGTTTCTTATTACTGGAAAGTGGTGTACCTGAGTTTTGGAGTATTTCTGGCAGCGGTATATTTTCTGGGTCTGCCTGTGGTATTCGGGTAATGTTCGGCTGCAGGAGAGGGGAGCAGGTGTATGAAAAAGGTATATGTAATAAACGGACCAAATCTGAACATGCTGGGTACCAGGGAGCCGCAGGTGTACGGGAAAACTACCCTGCGGCAGATCATTACAATGGTGAAAAAAGAGGCGGCCAGGAGGGGAGTAAAACTTAAACATTACCAGTCCAACCATGAAGGAAAACTTATTGATAAGATCCAGACCCTTGCAGGAAAAAAATACAGGGGGCTCATATTCAATCCTGGTGCCTTTACCCACTACAGCTATGCCCTGAGGGATGCAGTCAAAGCATCAGGGATAAAAACAGTGGAAGTCCATCTTTCAGACATCTCCAGAAGAGAGGAATTTCGTAGAACTTCTGTGATAAAAGATGTATGCATTGCTCAGGTCAAAGGGCTGGGCCCGCGGGGGTACCTGAAGGCTCTGGAGATGCTTCTGGAGGATAAACACCCTTCACCTGGAGAATCTTGAATTGAGAGTAATCTTGAATTGAGAGTATGGTAGTGAACCATCCCACCATCTCAGAGGGGCTGGTGTTTGGCAGCACGGGATGCACGTGTATCAAACGTGTGCAAATGAACTGAGTAGAAATGGTAAAAAAATCAATAGGAGATAATTCAATCACCGGATTTCAGCACTCTGGCTATGCTGTCCAGCACCAGCTTTTTTCGTACATCGGGTTCCCAGGTGGCGTACCCAATTTTTTTCAGAAGGACGTAGTTTACCTTCTTTTTTCTTTTTTTCTTGTCCCTTTCAATCTGTTTATATATTGACCTGACACTGATGCCTCTGACAGAGGGGAGCTGGAACATCTCCAGCAGTCCCAGGGCGCTCTTCCTTTCTGACTGATTTATCATTTTTTTCAGAAAAGAAAGCTCTACCGCTATTTTCATTCCCGTCATAACCGCTTCACCGTGCAGGAACCTCCTGTACCGGGTAAGCTTCTCTATGGCATGAGCGAAGGTATGTCCGAAGTTAAGGATCATCCGGATGCCCGATTCTTTTTCATCCCTCTGGACTATCTCCCCCTTGATTCTGGCCGAGGTGGTGATCAGCCGGTTTAAAAACTCGGAGTCTGACAGCAGTTGCTTTTTTACTTCTTCTGCAGTTATTTTATACCTGCCTTCCGGTTTATTTCCCTGTATTCCCTTGTTCTGCACAAGCCTCCAGAAGGAGGATTTGATGCTGTGGAAGACCTCCGAGTCAAAAATAAAGCCGTATTTGATAATCTCTGCCAGGCCGCATACCATTTCTCTTGCAGGAAGAGTGGCAAGGGTGTGAGTATCGGTGGCCACAAACAGGGGCTGGTAAAAGCTTCCTGCCAGATTTTTTCCCTGGGGCAGGTTTATACCCACCTTTCCACCTATGGCTGCATCCACCTGGGCCAGAAGAGAGGTGGGGACCAGTACAAAATTACAGCCGCGCATATATATGGAAGCACCAAACCCTGCAAAGTCTCCCACCACTCCTCCTCCCAGGCCGATTACTACTGAGTCCCTGCTGAGCCCATATTTTAGCATTTTGTGCAGGAGCTTTTTAATATTGGACAGGCTTTTCATCCGTTCTCCAGCCCGGAACCCCACTTTTTTGACCCGGAAGTTTTCCCGTTTAAGAGAAGCTGAAAGAGGATTATAGTAACGGCGTTTTACATTGGTATCGGTGACAACCAGAACGCTCATTCCCTGGTAATAGCGGTGTCCCATCGTTTTTTTTAGAATGGAGGGGACTTCCTTCAGAATGTGCTCTCCGATGTATACATTGGAGGGGGTGGGAGTATTTATTTTTATGGTTTCCATGGTGTGCTGCTCCTTACACATTCAGTAATATAGAATAGGTGTGTGAATACAATTACCGGGTGCATATTTTTTCACCTGCTCTGCTGTTTTAATTTACGAATAACCTCATCGGCAACTTTTTCCGGTGCGGCTCCCCTGGAGTTTACCACTATAATATCCGCCTGGGTGTAGTATTTTTCTCTCTGGTGCAAAAGCTCCTTGACGGCTTTTTCAGGGTTTTTTTCGGCCCTGAGACTGTTGAATACAGGCCTGGAGCCGGGGGCTTTTGTCCTGTTGATTATGTCTTCTGGGGTTGATTTGAGGTATACCAGCACCCCCCGCTTTTTCATGTACTCCAGGTTCTGGGGGTCGCAGGGCATTCCCCCGCCTGTGGAAACAACCGCTCCCTCTTGTCTGTGCTCCCGGGTTATATTCTGCAGCACCTTTTTTTCCACCTGCCGGAAGTACCCCTCCCCCTTTTCTTCGAATATCCTGGATATTGGAGAATTTTCTGCAGTTTCGATGACCTGGTCTGTATCCAGGAACCTGAAGCCGAGCTTACCGGCCAGTATAGTGCCGATGGTAGTTTTTCCAGATGCCATAAATCCTATTACATATATAATTTTTTTTGTCCCCGCTGTCACTGGTTTTCCAATCATGTGGTGTTCTGGTTATTCGGCAGGCAGAGCATTTTCAGTGTAATCAATAACCGAGTGCTGGATGGAGAATATCTCCTGTTTTTTCTCCGGAAACCATATTGCCAGGGAATACAGCCCCTGGAGGATAAGCATTTCCAGCCCGTTTATGATTTTTGCCCCCTGCTTTCCGGCTCTGTGCAGCAGCACTGTCTCCAGGGGGTTGTATATTAAATCGTAGACTATTTGTTCTTTGTTGAAAAAAATATCGCTGTGCAGGGGGCAGTCAAGTACTCTGGGGTGCATCCCCACCGGTGTGGTGTTTATAATGATGTTGGAGCTGTTTACCTTCTGCTGAAGCTGCTCCAGCTGGTCGCCCTGGATATGACAGCCTTCACCCAGGTAGGAAATATCTTCGAATTCCAGCCTGTCTTTACACCATTCAATGAACCGGAGGGCGTTTTCCCTGGTCCTGTTTACCAGCATAATCCTGCCTATCCCACCGGTTACCAGGGCGAATACCACCCCTCTGGCAGCTCCGCCGCAGCCCAGGACCAGGGCGGTCCAGTTTTCCAGGTGTATACCCCTGTCTTTCAGGGGCCTGAGGAATCCGTGCCAGTCTGTGTTGCACCCATGAAGTGTCATATCTCTGCACACCATGCAGTTTACCGCCCCGATAACCTGGGCCTGTGCATCGGTATAGTCAAGATACCTGATTACCGCATTTTTATGGGGGATGGTCACGTTGGCTCCTTTAAATCCAAGCACCTTCAGGCCCTCCATTGCCTGCCGGAGGTCCTGAGGGGCAACGTCAAAGGCAGCATAGCAGTAGTTCAGCCCCAGCTTTTGCAGAACAAAGTTCATGAAAACCGGGGAAAGCGAATGCTCCACCGGACTCCCCACCAGTCCCAGGAGTTTGGTCCGGGCATCCATATGCAACCCCTCTGCTGGTTTCTGCATTTCGAACGTTCCCCTTCGGTTTGTGCAGAACCGCCACACCTGGTTGATACGACTTCCCCTGTGGCCACTCCCGCAGTTCCTGCACCCACCCTCTTTCATCTCTATCTTACATGCCTGCTTGTTTGCTGTAAAAACCTGTTACACATTCTACTTAATGTAATTGCTTTTCTGTGTCAAATATATTTCTTTAACAACCTTTTGGGTCAATACACCTGGTGCTTTTTTCGGGTCTTCAAAATACTTGCAATATAAACCCACAGGAACACCAGGAGAATGCAGGCTGCAGCTGCCGCACCCCACATTCCCAGAAGGGTGAGCAGGCTTACCACCACCCCTGCGGTGAAAACCCCCAGGGATATAAATAGAAAGGATTTGGCAGGATTAAGGCCCATAAGCACAGCCACCAGAGAACCGGTCCAGGCCCCTGTCACCGGCAGGGGTATTGACACAAAAAGCATCAGACCGTATTCCTGGTATTTTTCAACCAGTTTTTTATTCTGGTGGGCTTTTCTATCCAGAAAGTGAAACACACCCCTGAACAGGCGGGTTTTCCCCAGCACTTTCCTGACAGGATTTAACAGGAGCAGGATGGGCAGAACAGGTATAAGGTTGAACACAACCGCTGTGGTATAAACCTGCAGAGGGGGCTGTTTGAATACCGCAATACCTACCGGTATGCTCCCCCTGAGCTCAAAAATCGGCAGCATGGAAATGAGACCTGTAGCCAGTATAGGGGAGACCCCCTTTTGTTCAAGGTCTCTGGCAACCTGTTTTGCCCGGATTTCATCTGCTGAAAGGACAGGGACTGCAGATACAGCCAGTATGACTGCAGCAGCAGGTAAAATCTTTTTTATAGCAGGCAGCATGCTGTTTACTCTCCCATCACCACTGCCATTACTTCTCTAGTTCGGGGCCGGTTGTCGAAATCCACCAGAATTATCTGCTGCCAGGTCCCAAGTACAGGAACACCTTCGGATATGGCAAAACTCAAGTCCTGACCGGTAAATGCTGCCCTGATGTGGGCGTAACCGTTGCCGTCCCCCCATCTGAGATTATGTGCATATTCCCCGTTTCTGGGGGCCAGTTTCTCGTAGGCATTTTTAAGATCGCTGATCAGGCCGCTTTCATACTCAATGGTGGTAATTCCTGCTGTTGAGCCTGCAGTGTATACTCCTGCCGCTCCTTTTTTGATCCCGCTTTTCTGTACAAGGGTTTTTACCTGATCTGTTATGTTGATAATGTCTGTCTCACCTCTGGTCGATACTTCGAATGTTCCCGTGTAAACTCCCATAGCGCCTCCTGTCTGCAGACCTGAATTGATCCCAAGATAAAGTCTTTTCAACCTCCCGGCAACAGGAACAGGTATCACTAACACTACCCCACTGAACTATTATTCTTTAAGACTTGCTTACCTGTTTTTGTTCAAGGTAATGGATAAGGTCCTGGGTGGAAATATACCCTTTGTCTACCAGAACTTTTAAAAGAGTGGAAGATTTGTCTTTCTTTTGCCTTTTTTTAAGCTCTTTTTTACATTCTTCAACCTGCCGGGGTTTGAGCAGGCCGTACCTGACCAGTTCTTCCTCAAAGGCGGGCTTCTTTTCTGCTTCCAGGCCTTTTGCTTTTCTCAGCTCGTTTCTGAACTGAATCACATCTTTTTCCAGCCTGGAGGCATACCTGGTGGTCCTGGCCAGCCTCTGTGAAAGCAGCTTGAGCAGGTTGATGCCTATCTGGGGCTGCTTGAGTACTGTTGTATACAGATATTCACCCGGAATTACCACAAACTCAGAGTCTTCCACTGCTTCAATGGTGGCTGTGCGGTCAAGGCCGAGAAAGTAGGCCATTTCACCTATAACTGTGTCAGGAGTATTGATCAGTCCTATTATTTGAGAGTCTACACTTACGGTTACCGCTCCCTTTTTTAGTATATAGATTTCAGTGGAAGAGTCCCCCTGTTTGAATAAGACTGTTCCTGCTTTGTAGAAACTGTACCTGAATAGTTTTTCGTCAGGAACAGAAATTCTATCATCCATTGTTTACACCCTGGTAGTTGCATTATTTCTAAACATTATAGTATATTTTTACTATATTTTCAGTAAATTCTTGCATGTAAATACGGGATTTTAATGAAGAGCATTAATGACCAGATATACAGCAAAATGGTAAAAGAGAATAGAGAGTATACAAATCTGGAAATATTAAAAGACTTCTTTAAAATCAACTCCAATGATAATGAGCTGGCAGGGAAGATCGTAGAACCCATACTGTCCCAGGATACCCGGTTCAGGCAGAAACCGGACAGCAGATGGAATGCAGTTAAGATTGATTCGATAGAAGAGCTGCCCATTATGGAAGCCCCTTTTATTTTATTTTACATAGATGATATTCGAAGCACCGGTGCCGCAGGCCAATCTGACCATGAAAAATTATTTTCCCTGATAGAGAAACATTCGTGTACTGCCCTGTATAAAGGAGGGAAGCTGGATGAGAGCATATCCCTGAAGCAGGCCCTTGAACAGGCAAACAGGTATCTATTCGTCCCACATGACCATAAAAGCCTGGGACGGCTGAAAAAGATTTACCGGATGATTTCTCCATTGAGACTGGAGGTAAAGACTCTCTCGGTGAAGTCGCTGCTGGCGCAGCTGTATCCTGATAAAAAACTCGATACCTGGGATGCGATCCTGCGGGAGTTTTCCCTGGTCAGCCTTCATTCTGATAGGCCTTCCTCAAAGGTCAGAACACTGAGACACATCCTTGAACATGCCCTGCACAGGGTCCAGGAAAACGGATTCCATACTACATCCCAGCTCCTGGAGTTTTCACAGAGGGGCAGAAAAGAGGTTGATCTTTCATCTTTCGGTTTTGACAGGGAGTATTTAAAACGGATACCTGAGGCTCCGGGGGTCTACCTGTTTTACAACCGGGAAAAACAGGTGCTGTACGCCGGGAAGACCACCAACCTGAAGAACAGGATCAATTCATACTTCTGGAATACCGGGGAAAGCATTGAAAAGATCAGGGGCCTTTTGGAACAGCTCTATTCAATAGAATACAGGATTTTGGGTTCCGACCTTGAAGCACTGGTAGAGGAGTACAAGCTTATCGATTTGCACCGGCCTCCGTTTAACAGTAGAATGAACATTCCCAGGCGGGTTGTCCGCAGCAGCGATAAGGTATATGTACTGCCTTCGCCGGCACAGGGTATGATGAAGCTCTACTTTATTTCGGACAGCGCTCCCTTGATTGAATATAACTTCGACTGCTCGGGAAAAAACCCGGAGGTAACGGATATTATTGAGAAGATACAGGAAGGGAGCGACTATATTTTTGACCCCCTTAAGGTGCTGGTGTTGATGTATACCAGGAGGTATGAGGATTACCTGAACGTAGTGAATATTGATATGTATTCAGACAACAAGGAGGTGCTGAACGTTCTTTATAACTACTGCAGACAGCAGGGCAGACTGGAGCAGGAAAAAGTAAGGTATATTTAGAACATAGGAGCTCAATAATTGGAGAGGACGGAACTAAAACAGGCAATAACCCGGGACCCCAGCTCGGTCCTGGAGCGGCTGAAAAGCTCCGGTGAGAAAGAAAAGACCATTCAGGAGCTGTGGACCCTTTCATTGAGCAGCAAAGAGGACAGGCGTGTTAAGAAATCCGCCAGGAAAGCCCTGTATATTTTAAGGTCCGGCGGGTTTGATGTGGACGGCCTGAAGCCCCAGCCGGAGCAGAAGCATGCTGCCGCAAAAACAGAGCCTACCCTTCATTCTGCACTAATTTCTGTGCCGGATTCACGCGGGGACTATATGCTCATGGTGGCACTGGAAAACCCTGCTACCCTGGCCCTTGATTTGTTCAGGTTTCTGGTGGACCGTCACCGGGGCATAAAACGGTTTGACCGGGAGCAGGTCAGCCACAGGATAATGGAAAGAATGGGCAGAAACCCGGACGTTATTGAGGTGCCTCCACACTACGGGCTCTTCAGGCTGAACCGCGCCCTGGAGAAAACCGACAGGGAAAGAGTTTCCGGTCTGGACAGGCTTTCTGGGGTGCTTGCGGCTGAAGCTGCACAGGAGGCAGAACATCCTGTGCTGGAGTCGATGGGGGGCAGTGTTTCACAACTCCTGCGCCCCGGGGATGAAAATAAGTTATTTAAAATACAAGAGGTAACCAGACTGACCCTGCCGGATGAAGAGGTGCAGGAGTACAAAAAAAAGATAGAAGAAGCCAGAAAGAGCCGTCTTATTGTGGAAAACAAGACCCCCCAGGAGAGGGAAAAAGATATCATTGAAAAATTCTACAAGTTCTATTTTACCATGGAAAAAAGAAGGGACTACCGGGAAATACTGCTGGATACAGCCCTTTATTACCTTAAAAACGGTGAACAGGACCCGGCCAGGATTCTGGTTGAGTATGCCAACCGCCTCCTTTCTCCAGCTCTTTCCCCCTCGGACCACCCCCTGATCAGCTATCTGGTCAACAGGACGTTTGGACAGAAGTAAGAAGACCTGCTCATGAGCGTATAATCACTTTGAGTTCTCCTCTGCGGTAGCCGCGGAGGTTCTGGACAAATCCTTTTACCACTCCTTTCAGTGCGTCTCTGACAAAGTTTTTTATGGTTATCTCCCGGTCATCGATAAAAAGCTGAACCTCCCCCTTTATCCGGGTGCATTCAGAGGCGGTTTTACTGCCTTCCAGGATTTTTTTGGCAAGCCCCCTGCAGGAGGAAAATCCACACTCCCTGCAATTGATATCAGGAAGAAAATTAAAAGTGTTTCTTTCAATGAATGAACGTACCACATTCTCATCTGCTGAAAAGGGAATATAGGGTGGATTCTTTATATTCAGCTCCCTTATGAGAATTCCGGTGTACCCCACCGTAAGGTCATCTATCAGCTCTTCTACTTCTTCTTTGGAGTTTCCAAAAACCACTCTGGGCACCGGCCCGTCGTAGCTTTTAAACCCCTCTATAAGGGTAAAGTCTGTTGTAAACTCTTTGAACACCGAATTAAGTCTGGTGCGGGCACTTTCCTGGTCTTTCATTTCCAGGCTTCTGAAAAAAATATTCTGGTTGCCGGTCAGAAGGGCGGTGCAGGAGGAGCCGGCAGCCAGAAGTTTTCTGGAGTCTGTACACCTGGGTTCAGTTTCATAGCTGGTCGGTGCGTGTTTTATAGTGCTCACCGAGTAGCCTTTTTTTCGGAGAGCTTTCACTGCTTTTTCTATAAAGGCTGTCTTCCCGGTGTTCTGGTAGCCACAGAAAATAAGCGGTTTCATAGCAGACCCCCAAAGTACTTGTAAAATTGGCAGATAAATTGTATTTTAAATCTCGATTAAGAAATTAATACCTTATTACAGTAAAGGAAATACCTACCAAGATTATGGGACCACTGGAGCCTGGAAAGCTGAGCAGGGAGTATCTGGAGAAGCTCCTTGGAAAAATCGAATTAAAAGACCCCAGGGTGGTGGTAGGACCGGGAATAGGAGAGGATGCTGCTGTTCTGGATATGGGTGAACATTACCTTATAGTTAAAAGTGATCCCATTACCTTTGTTTCTGATAAAATAGGCTGGTATGTGGTGAATGTGAATGCCAATGATATAGCTGCTATGGGGGGCACTCCCCGCTGGCTGCTGGTCACTATTCTTC
>JBMCUI010000070.1:0-9694 GCA_048622675.1 Spirochaetota bacterium
CGCTGATGGAGGAGCACCGGGTTATCCTGAACAACCTGGGAGAGCTTGCCTCCATTATAAACCGGATGAAGCGCATTAACGGTTATGAAGGGCTGAGTGAGGACCTGGAAAAACTCAAAAACATATCCCACCATCTGGTGGAGGCTGAAAAACACCACCAGCGGGAAGAGCAAGCCCTTTTCCCCATGCTGGAAAAGCACGGTATTGTGGAGCCCCCTGAGATAATGAAGCAGGAGCATGAACTGCTGAAGTCCAAAAAGAAAGAGCTGGCACATGCGGCCCACCATCATCAGGATTATAATTTTATGGAATTCAAGAAGAAGGTAATCCAGACAGGAGAATATCTTGTCAGCGAGCTCCAGAACCATATATTTAAAGAGGACAACATACTGTACCAGATGGCGCTTCAGGTGATTACCACAGAAGAATGGAATGAAGTGAAGCAGGAGTGTGATGAAATAGGGTACTGCTGTTTTACGCCCCAGGCTGAATAGCATCAGAGCAGCTTCAGGTGACCACTTATTTTATACATATGAGCAAAATAGTGGAAGGATAAGTTATATGCAGATTTCTACAGGAATAGACTATGCACTTCACGGGCTAGTTTACCTGGCCCGGCAGCCCCCGGGCAGGGTAGTGCTGATTGACAAAATAGCCGAAGCCATCAGGGTACCGGAAAGCTACCTCAGAAAAGTTTTTCAGGCCCTGTCCAGGGAGGGACTGGTAGTATCTCAAAGAGGTGCAAAGGGAGGATATTACCTGTCCAGGCCACCTGGAGATATTAATCTGAGTGAGGTGGTTCATGCCCTGGAAGGCCAGCGTGCATTTTATTCCTGCCAGGCCATGCGCAGGGGATGTGGTTTGAGCAGCAACTGCCCCATAAAAGGAGCCTTTGCTGAGGCAGAAAAAAGGTTTTATCAGGTTCTTGAGAATAACACTCTGAAAGAAATAGTGGAGCAAATATCCGGATATGGGAATGAAGTGAAATGGATTTCAAAAGCCGGTTACGGTCAAAGTTAATTTTTCATTTAACTCCTTCTCATCACTTTTCATAATGTTCCTCCTTTTTTTTAATTTCAATCATCTCGTTCATGCTCCCGGACCTGTAGCCTTCCAGGTCAACGGTCACATAGGTAAATCCCCTGTTCTTTGCAAACTCCACCACTTTCTGCTTTAGTTCCATAAGCATTCCCATCTGGGCTTTTTCCACCTCCAGGCGAAGAATTTCACCATGATGCCTGGCGCGGTAGTTTTTAAAACCCAGTTTTTCCAGGAACTCCTCTATCTCTTCCACCTGCTTGAGTTTTTGCCTGGTTATAACCGAACCGTAAGGGAAACGGGAAGCAAGGCAGGCCATAGCAGGTTTTTCAGCTGTGGGAAGGTGGTATATTTTTCTGCTTATCTCCCGTATTTCCTGTTTTCCCAGTTCTGCCTCCAGCAGAGGGCTTATCACCCCCAGGTTTTTTGCCGCTTTCATACCAGGGCGCCAGTCAGCAGCATCATCTGCATTGGTTCCGTCAGCAACTGATTCCAGCCCCCGGCTGCGGGCAATGCTTTTTATTCTGGTGAAAAGCTCTTTTTTACAGTAATAGCATCTGTCAGGAGGATTGTTTGAGAACTGAGGCAGGTCCAGCTCTTCCGAGACAATGGTCAGGTACGGTATATGGTTGTCCTTTACCCACTGAATGGCCTGTTGACATTCCTTTTGGGCATAGGTGGAAGAAATGGAGATTACTGCCAATGCCCTTTCCCCCAGTACTTCTCCGGCAATACTCAGTACCAGACTGCTGTCAACCCCTCCTGAAAAGGCTACAGCACATCCGCCGGTTCTTCTCAGTATATCCCTTGCTTTTTCCAGCTTTGGCGACCACCTATGCCTCATTTGCAGCTTCCTTTTTTCCGTTAGTGGTAATTACGGCTTGTGCAGCAGCTTTCTGGACCAATTCATCAATTTCCAGGGCTGTGTATGAGTTGTTCATCCGCTCAAAGTCAGGCCGGATGAGCGGATGGGTGGGTGTGAACAGGGTGCAGCAGTCCTGGTACGGTAGAATTGATGTTTCAAAACTGCCTATGTGTCGAGCGATTTTTACTATCTCTTCTTTGTCCAGTCCCAGAAGAGGCCTGAAAACCGGCAGCCTGGAGGTGCTCTGGGTGAACCGGAGGCTTTCCGGGGTCTGACTCGCCACCTGGCCCAGGCTCTCCCCGGTAATCAGAGAGTTGTAATTGTTTTGTTCTGCAATTATGCTGGCAATGTCCATCATGCAGGCGCGCATCAGCAGGGTCATCTCCTTCTGGGGAGCCTGTTGTTTAATTCTTACCTGTATGTCGGTAAATGGCACTACCCGAAGGGACATCCCTGTAATGTAATCAGAAAGAATATTAACCAGTTTTTCTGCCTTTGCTTTTGCTTTTTCCGAGCTGAAAGGGGGTGTATCGAAATAGACCGCATCCACCTCCAGCCCCCTTTTACCCATCAGATATCCTGCCACCGGTGAATCTATGCCTCCTGACAGCAGCAGCACAGCCCTACCGCTGCATCCAATCGGCAGCCCCCTGGGAGAGGGGCTGGGAGGACCGTACAGGTATACCTTATCCCTTACTTCCACGTGCAGTATCCACTCCGGGTTATGAACGTCCACCTTCAGTTGGGGGAACCGCGAGAGCAGCACATCACCAAGTCTGCAGGCAATCTGGTAGGAGTTAAGCTCAAAGGATTTGTCAGAACGCCTGGCCTCTATTTTAAACCTGTTTCCTTTTTGCAGGAGCGATTGTGTAATTTTAACTGCCTGCTGTTCCACTACAGGCATTTGTTTTGGGACAGCCTCGGCTCTGGCAAAAGAAACCAGTCCGAAAGTCCTGGAAAGAGCCCCTGCAACAGCTGGTGCATCCTCCAGGGATGTGCTGATATACAGCCTGCTCCTGGCAGTGGTTATATCAAAGTGAATCCCCTCCAGCTTTTTCTCAATGTCAAAGCGGAGTTTTCTCTCGAAATAGGGACGGTTTTCTCCTTTAAGAGCAAGTTCCCCAAACCTGGCTAGAAAAAGCACTTCCATAGCTTATTTCCTTGTGATCAACTTCATTGCTTCGCCACCCCAGGCTGCCTGCCCGGATTCTATGCACCTGCAGGGTGAAGCGTATACTAAAGTGATTTCTTTATATCCATCATCGGGCGATTTTTACCAATCCGGGTATTTGCTGTTTCAGCACCTCCAGCAGTTTATCTGCCTCCTGCCTGGTGGTTTTCCACCCTGTGGAAATTCGAATGGATGACAGTGCTTCCTGTTCTGAGATACCCATATTCTTCAGTACTCTGGTACGGTCTTTTTTCCTGGAAGAACAGGCTGAACCGGTTGAAACCATTACGCCGTTTTTTTCCAGTACTCTTACCAGCACCTCTCCCGGAACCGGGGGGAAAGCTACCTTTACAATACAGGGGGAAAACTGATCGGATTCATTAATCCTGTTTTTGGGTAGAATCCTGGCCCCCTCTATTTCATTCAGACCGGAAACCAGGTAGTTCATTAATTCCATGGACTTGCGGTATTGGTCCTCAATATTTTTAGAGCGGTTCAATGCTCCCATGCTGAACCCGTAGATACCGGGAGTGTTTTCGGTTCCAGGTCGCATACCCTGTTCCTGCCCACCTCCGGTGTACAAAAAATCATGATAGGTTCGGTGCCGCAGGTAAAGTGCCCCCGCCCCCCTGGGGCCTCCTATTTTATGGGAACTGAGCGAAGCACTGTCCACCCCGAGCTGCTTAAAATTAACAGGAACCTTTCCCAGGGCCTGGACTGCATCGGTATGAACAGGGATTTTTCTTCCCAGTTTGCTGGAGAAGTTTTCTACCATTGCTGCAGCTTCTGCTACAGGCTGAAATGCCCCTGTTTCATTGTTCACCAGCATCAAACAGACCAGGACAGTGTCTTTATCCAGTGATCTCCCCAGCTTTTCCGGATTTATGCGCCCGTTTTTTTCAGCCGGTACAAATAATACTTTAAACCCGAACTGCTGCAGCTTTTTTGCCGGACCATGCACCGATGAATGCTCAATTCCGCTGAGAATGACTTTTCCTGGTTTCTTTTTATGCAAAAGAGAAAATAGGACCATATTGTTGGATTCTGTTGCTCCGGAGGTAAAAATTACTTCATCCTCTCTGCACCCCACCACCCTGGCTATGTTCTGTCTGGCCTGTTCAAGAATTTTTTCTGCTCTTCTTCCCGCAGTATGAATAGAGGAAGGGTTTCCGAAGTATTGCAGAGATACCTCATGCACCCGGTCAATTATATGCTGCTCAGGCACAGCAGTGGCTGCCCAGTCCAGATATACAGTGTTTTCAGGATTAGTCGAGTTTATTTCTGCATACATCAAAATTAATATACCCAGAAAAAATTGATTTGACAAAATTTCAGGAATGTGGTATATAATGTTAAGTCCATGTAAAATGGTGTGAATTTATAATCAAACGAAAGGCAAACCAGCATTGAAGAATTATCATAAGGCTGTTAGTAATATTTATATTTGGTGGTGGGCTTATCCGTAAGGGTAGTCCACCGTGGATAATAAAAAAAACCGTGGATTACCCTCAGGGGTGAAGCTGCGGTATTTTTTTTATATAAAAGACCGTGGTTCCCGAAACTGCGGTCTTTTTTATTTGCGTGCTCGGCAGGGCGCATACACTTGCCCTGCCCGTAACAGGCATCCCTGTACAGGTATAAGAAGGGCATCAGGGCCTTTTGTTTTTACCAGGTATATACTCTGAAATATTTAACGGAGGTCTATTTATGGAAGATTTTATTAAAAAATGGCCCCCTTCCGGGGGCATACAGTACTACAGACAAGCAGCACCACTGGTCTTTATCTGTTAAAAAATAATTACAAACTTAAAGGAGTAAAAAATGGAAAAATTCAAATTTATGCTGGACGAGAAAGAGATGCCGGAGGCATGGTACAACATACAGGCTGATCTTCCGGAGCCTCTGCCGCCTGTTTTGCATCCAGGAACGAAAAACCCGGTCACCCCGGATGACCTGGCTCCTCTTTTCCCTATGGCCCTGATAAAGCAGGAGGTAAGCAAGGAACAGTACATAGAGATACCCGACGAGGTTCTGGATATATACAAAATGTGGAGGCCCACTACCCTGTTCAGGGCAAGGAGGCTGGAAAAGGCCCTGGATACTCCTGCCAGAATATACTACAAGTACGAAGGCACCAGCCCTCCCGGAAGCCATAAGCCCAACACCGCAGTTGCCCAGGTCTACTACAACAGGGCCGAAGGTGTTAAAAGGATTACCACTGAAACCGGGGCCGGTCAATGGGGCAGTGCTCTTTCCTTTGCCGGGTCGTTTTTCGATGTGGAAATCAAAGTTTTTATGGTCAAGGTAAGCTACTACCAGAAGCCCTATCGAAGGGTGATGATGCAGACCTGGGGAGCGAACTGCATTCCCAGTCCTTCTGAGGACACCCAATCAGGGAGAAACATGCTCGATAAGGACCCGGACTGCCCGGGAAGCCTGGGACTGGCTATTAGCGAAGCAGTAGAGGAGGCGCTCTCCCGGGATGACACCCGGTATTCGCTGGGGAGTGTGCTGAACCATGTGCTGATGCATCAAACAATTATCGGCCTTGAGACCAAAAAAACAATGGAAAAGATCGATGAGTACCCTGATATAATCGTAGGGTGCGTCGGCGGAGGGTCAAACTTTGCCGGGATGTTCCTGCCATTTGTAAAGGACAAGATAGACGGTACAAAACCCGACCTGCGAGTAATAAATGTGGAACCCTCCAGCTGTCCCACTCTGACCAAGGGGCCCTATGCCTATGATTTCGGCGATGTAGCAGGAATGGCACCCATTGTCAAGATGTACACTCTGGGCCATGGATTTATGCCTCCACCGGTGCATGCAGGAGGACTTCGCTACCATGGAATGGCCCCCATAATATGCCACCTTTTGAACCTGGGACTGGTGGAAGCCAGGGCAGTGCACCAGCTGGAGACCTTTGAAGCAGGGGTGAGCTTTGCCAGACATGAGGGTATCGTCAGCGCCCCTGAGACCGACCATGCTATCAGGGCTACCATAGATGAAGCGCTCAAGTGCAGGGAAACCGGAGAGGCCAAGACCATACTGATGGCCCACTCCGGACATGGGCATTTTGACATGGGAGCCTATGAAGCATACTTTGCAGGAAAGCTGGAGGATTACGAGTATCCTCAGAAGGAAATCGACAAGGCTCTCAGTGAACTGCCCAGTGTGTAGTATGTATTTAAACTTTTGGAAAGGTGCATAAACGGTCAGGTTGAGGGCCCGGGTAAACCCATCCCCGGGCCCTGCAATATATACCGGCAGCTGGTTATTTGTTTTTCCGTATCCGTGGTTCTGTTATTTTGGTTTTTTCTTTGGAGAGGAATTATCCGGTGAGAGGTGTTTTTCGCCTGCAGGCTGGCTTTTCAGAGCGTCAATTTCGCTTTCGAGGGCATGCACCCGCCGCTTGAGGTCGTCTATTACCTTCTTGAGAGGGTCTATGATCCTGGAATGGTCCAGATCAACATGCTGGTCTTTAAGACGGTGTTTTCCTGCCGGTCTTGCAGGAATGCCCACCACAGTGGTGAAAGGTTTTACATCCCTTAGTACCACAGAATTGGCCCCAATTTTTGAACATTGGCCCACATGTATGGGTCCCAGGATTACGGCACCGGCTCCGATTACCACGTTGTCTCCGATAGTGGGGTGGCGTTTTTTCTTTTCCGAAGAAACACCCCCCAGTACAACCCCCTGGTACACAGTTACATCATTGCCCACCTCTGAAGTTTCTCCGATTACTACCCCGGAGCCGTGATCAATAAAAAATCTTCTGCCAATATTTGCACCCGGGTGTATTTCTACACCTGTAATGAACCTGGAAATCTGGGATAAAAGCCTGGCTGTAAACTTAAACCGTTTTTTCCAGAGAAAGTGGGCTATTCTGTGGAACCAGACCGCCTTCAGACCAGGGTAGCAGAACAGTACTTCAGGGACATTTTTTGCAGCCGGGTCCCTTTCGAATACTACCTGGATGTCCTCCATAAGTCGTCTAATCATGTATTCTCAGCTAATTATTATGAGGTGAATGCTTGCCTGTATATATAAAAAATTATTTAACATTCGTAAAGATTTTATTCTCAATATGTTAAAACTGAGGAATCGAGGAAAATAAATTAATAATATGAAATAATTATTGAAATATTGCATTGCTTGCATTACCATATTTTAATCCGGGCAAAATTACAGGAAGGTTTATTTAATACAACTGGGAGCAGCTTATGAGTAAAAACAGTAAGTCATCCGGAGATATAAATATTGAAGAGCTCCGTCTTTTAAACAGAATCGGCCGGGAGTTTTCTTCCAGTCTGGAGCTGGACAGTGTTATAGATACTATAATGAACAAGGTGAAGGAAGTACTCAAATGCGAGGCCAGCTCTGTAATTATTTATAATGAAAAAACGGATGAGCTTTGTTTTTACGGGGCTTCAGGAGCAGGAGCTGGTCAGGTAAAAGGAATGGGGCTGCCCCGGGGGAAGGGAATAGCGTGGTGGGTATTTGAGCACAATAAACCTGCAGTGGCCAATAATGCCGAAGAAGATTCCCGTTTTTATTCGGGAATAGACAAGATAACCGGTATTAAAACTACATCACTCGTCTGTGTCCCCATAGAAAAAGGAGGGAAGGTAATAGGGGTAGTTGAGGCCATCAATAAGTCCCGGTTTTCACCCAGGGATGTGGAGCTGCTGCAGGCAATTTCCAGGCTTGCCGGTATTTCCCTGGAAAACTCTATGGTTCATAAAAATATCAAAAACAAAAATTACCGGCTCTTTCAGATGAACAGAGAAATGGGGCAGTTTGTGCATCTGGTCTCCCATGAACTTCAGACTCCCCTGGCTTCCATAAAAGGTTATATACAGCTTATACATGAGGAAATGTCCGGGCTGCTGCAGGAAAATCCTTCTTTAAATGCCTATATCGAAAGAATAGAGCATAACAGCAAAGAAATGCTCTCTTTTGTGAGGAAGCTGGTTGCTTATATCAAATTGAACAATATAAAAATACACCTTGACAACTTTAACCCTGCCAGTGTTCTGGATGAAGTTCTGACAGCTTTGTCCGGAAAGATTGAAAATGCACGGGCAAAGGTGAAACTATGCTCTGGTTTTAAAAATATACACTACGACAGGTACCTGTTTTATCAGGTATGGACCAATTTTATTCAGAACAGTGTGGAGAGAGTGCGCAGTGTAAAAGGACCGGTCATTGAAATCGGGGTGATTGAAAAGTCCAACCAGGTGCATTTTTATATCCGTGACAACGGGCCCAGAGTCCCGGAAGAGGAAGCCCCCAGGGTGTTTGATCTGGGGAACCTGACCAACAAAGACCTTTCTGGGATGGACATCAGTATCGGATTGGCCTATGTAAAAAAGGCTGTGGAAATGCTTGGCGGGCAGGTATGGGTAGACAATTCTTCACCTGTGGGAAGTACCTATTTATTTTCGGTGCCTCATCAGCACAAAGCAAGTTGAGCCACCTCATGCTAGACCAGGTGCAGCACCCGGGCGGCAGTGCAGATGTTTTTTTTGGGCAAAAGAATGCAGGCCCTGGAGGTTCGGGGGTTTTTGCTGTAAGCCTGTTCCAGTTTGCGGTCATTCAGGTCGAGCTTTTTTTTGGTGTTTTCATATTCATCCACCGCTCTGTTTTTGGCCTCATAGAGCTTCATCAGCACCCTGCTTTTGAAGTTTACCTCAGCGTCACCCGAGGTATCCACTGAAACGAATAGACTGTCCTTAATGTCCTGGGATACTTTGGTCTGGACACCGTCGGATTGGGTTGAAGACATGCATCCGAAAGGTTTTACGGATATGACCATATGGGCTTTTTTACTTTTAAAAGTGTATATGTGCTTGGAGACCTCCATATGCCCCTCACCTCCCACAATCCGTGGGTTATAGTAGGCACTGGCGTAAGCTTCCAGTTTTTTTTGTTTTACCAGAAGGTCAGGTTTTCTGCCCAGTAAAATCCAGTAAGCCCGGTAAAGAAAGTGCACATAGGCTTTTAAAAGGGACAGAATAACCACCATTTTTACACTTTTAAAGGGATGCCGGAATGCCCGGTCTGTGTAATATTCAACTCTTTTCCTGATAATGTAGTCCAGCCAGGTGGAGACCGGTTCAACTACCGGTTCAGCCCCCTGTTCGATAAGCCAATGAGGCAGTCGGTAATTGGCATCTCCTTCCTGGATCTGGGAAAAAAACTCTCCGATAATTTTTACCACAGGTTTCGGCTGGAAATAGTTAAGTTTTATCCTGGAAAGCTCTCTTTTTACTTTTACCAGCGTCTTAACAAGGGATTTTTTCCCCCTGAGAGCTCCGGAGAGGAGCTCCAGTGATTTTTGCTTCCACTGGTCAATATTTCCTGGACAGGATTCGTAAGGTTTCGTTCTGTAATAAATATTGTTTATCATATCCCCCAGCATAAGGGCCTGTACCAGCACTTTGAATGCACTTCTTTTCATACTGAAGCCCATTTGGTGAAGGTCTTTCACCAGAGCATCGTTTTGCTGGAAGGCGATAATTTTAAATCCTTCAAAACCTGCTTCCTGCACTGCATTTCTGTATTCCATTTCATACATCCCGAACCGGCAGGGACCGCACGAGCCTGCAGTGATAAAT
>JBMCUI010000071.1:0-9658 GCA_048622675.1 Spirochaetota bacterium
CCACAACCCGCAATTTTCTTGACAGAGCCTGGTTCCCACTATATTCTCAAATAAATACACATACAGCTGCTGCATCCAGAAGGAGTTTTTCCATGCCTGCCACCAGAATTATGGCTGTTGACCTGGGAGCATCTGGAGGAAAATGTTTTGTAGGTACATTCGAAAACGACTCATTTTCCATGCAGGAGGTCCATCGGTTTTCACACCAGCCGGTAACCTTTTTTATTTCCAATAGTCATGGAAATATCACGGAACGGTGCTACTGGGAAGACACCTATCTGTACCAGAATGTAATAGAGGGACTGCAGAAGTTCCGCAGGGAGGTATCCGAAACCCTGGACTCCATAGGGGTGGATACCTGGGGCTCGGACGGCCAGTTTATCACCAGGGATGGGGATATTCTGGGCAAAGTGTACTGCTACAGAGACCACCGTCTGGACCGGATGATAGAGGAGGTAAAGAAGCGAATAGACCCGGTTGCGCTCTACCGGACCACAGGCATTCACTTTCAGCCGTTCAATATCAGCAACCAGCTCCTGTGGTTTCTCCTCAACAGAAAATACCAGCTGCAGCCAGGACTTGTATTTCTTCCCATGCCCACCCTGTTTTACTTTTATCTGGGAAATGTAAGGTCAGTAGATACTACCTGGGCCAGTGTAACCCAGCTGATGGATGCCCGCACCAAAACCTGGAGCAAGCAAGTGCTGGAAAAGCTGGGCATCCCCGGGGAGATAATGCCCTCAATAGTAGAGCCGGGTACAGTTATGGGCAGAGTTACAGAACCTCTGGCCGGTTATCTTAAATTAAACCAGCCCCGGCTGACTGCTGTGGGCTCCCACGATACAGCCAGCGCCTATGCAGCTGCTCCTGCACAAAACCCTCAGGAAGCTTTGATTATAAGCTCCGGCACCTGGTCGCTGGTGGGAAAGCTTCTGCCCGAGCCTATCACCACCAAACAGGCCATGCAGCACAACCTCTCCAATGAAGGGGGCATAGGAAATATCAGGTTCCTTAAAAACTGCATGGGGACCTGGATCGTTCAGGAGCTTCTGAAAGTGTGGGAGGACAGAGACGGAAAAAAGATGAGCTGGGAGGAGGTGCTCCGGCTGGTAGAGAACGCACAGCCGTTTGTCTCTTTTATAGACCCAGACGACATGAGCTTCTACAACCCTCACAACATGG
This sequence comes from Spirochaetota bacterium, assembly GCA_048622675.1. Lineage (GTDB taxonomy): Bacteria > Spirochaetota > B62-G9 > B62-G9 > DRHN01 > JBMCUI01. The sequence goes on from JBMCUI010000071.1 coordinate 1,183, forward strand.
ACCAAGCACTGGTGGAGTTCTGCAAAAAAACCGGACAGCAGGTACCCGGAAGCAGGGGAGGAATGCTGAGAGTGGTATACGAAAGCCTGGCCCTGAAATACCGCAGGGTCAACGAAGAAATATGTGAGGTGTGCGGCAGTCCCACCAGGGCAGTGTATATAGTGGGAGGGGGCAGCAAAAACGATATGCTCAACCAGTTTGCTGCTGATGCCACCGGCCTCCCTGTTATTGCCGGACCCGAAGAAGCCACTGCAGTGGGAAACATAATGGTCCAGGCAATGGGCCTGGGATTAATACACAGCCTGGAAAAAACCGCTCCCATGGTAAGAGACGCTTTCTATATCCGGGACTTCCAGCCCTGGGACCACTCCAGGTGGCATAAAGTATACCAGAGATTTATGAAAATACTCTCAACCTGACTTTCATGAGCTGGATGTGTACCCTGAGAGCAGCTGTTTTATTTTTTGATCGGACAAAACCACATGCACCACGGCCTGGAGAAAAACAGAGAAAGAACCACTACCCCGCCAAGCACCGCCACAGCAGTAAAAAACACATCCCCTGTCCAGTTTCTCACCCACAAACCGGTTATACCTTTCCAAAAAAATTTCCTTGCTTTTATCAGGGTACATGTTCAGCTTAAGGATATGGCAAAGATTATAGTGGTTGAAGACAACGATTCAATCCGGGCTGTCTCAGGAGGGACAAACCGGATTTCCTGGGGCACCCTGGCTGACAGAATCCCCGAGCAGAACACCAGGATCGGGCCTGGGGCTTACCATTGCAAAAAAGATTGCCGAATTTCATGATAGAAGTACAGCAGAGCAGGGGAACACTGGTAAAAATAGTGATACCAAAGGAGTGATGATGAGTGTCAAAATAAGTTTTATGGGTGCTGCAAAAAACGTCACCGGGTCCAGGTATGTGGTGGAAGCCCGGGGCAAGCGGATTCTGATTGACTGCGGGCTCTACCAGGAAAGGGAGCTTCGAAAGAGAAACTGGGACCCCTTCCCTGTGCCTCCTGAAAGCCTGGACGCTCTGCTGCTGACCCATGCTCATCTGGACCATTCGGGTTTCATACCCAGACTGACCAGCCAGGGGTTCAGGGGCAATATCTACTGCACCCCTGCCACCAGAGAAATATGCAGAATAGCTCTTTTGGACTCAGCCCACCTCCAGACCGAGGATGCTTTTCACAAAAAGAAGAGGCACCAAAAAGAAGGAAGAAAGGGTCCCTATCCGGAAGTACCCCTGTATACCCCGGAAGATGCCCGGGAATCATTCAACCAGTTCAGCTCAGTGCCACTGGGCAAAACCATTCAGCTTGGGGAAGGGATTCAGGCCACCTGGTCCGAGGCCGGACATATCCTGGGCTCGGCAATGATAAACCTGGAAGTAGAAACCAACAATCACATACGCTCCATTATTTTTTCCGGAGATGTAGGAAGGCCAAATAAACCTATCCTCCGCGATCCAGCCACCTTCACCCATACCGATTACGTGATAATGGAATCAACCTATGGTGACAGGCTGCACGGAAGCAGAGAACACATCGACGAAGAGCTGACTGCTGTAATAAACTCCACCAGGTCCAGAGGAGGAAATATTCTTATCCCCAGCTTTGCCATAGAAAGGGCCCAGGAGATGATGTACCACCTCAATACTCTGCTCACCCAGGACCGCATTCCACACACCATGGTGTTTATAGACAGTCCTATGGCGGTTCAGGTAACGGATGTTTTCAAACACCACCGGGAGCTTTTTGACAGAGAAATGACCCGCCTGGTACGACACGGAAACTCTCCATTCAATTTCCCCAGCCTGAAAATGGTAAGCTCAACCGAAGACTCCAAGGCCATAAACCACATCAAAGGTACAGTCATAATCATAGCCGGGTCAGGGATGTGCACAGGAGGAAGGATCAAACACCACCTGGTACATAATATTGAAAGGCCCGAGAGCACGGTGCTTTTTGTGGGCTATCAGGCTGCCGGGACCCTGGGGAGGCAGATTCTGGAGGGAGCTGACTCGGTAAGGATAATGGGCCACATGCACCCGGTAAAGGCAAGGATAAGCCAGATCAGCGGTTTTTCTGCCCATGCGGACCGGGATGAGCTGTACCGGTGGATAAGCTCTCTGCAAAGCCCTCCCAGAAAATTATTTGTTACTCACGGCGAAGAAGAGGCTGCAGGACACTTTGCTGATTTTCTCTCAACCAAGACAGGATGGGATATATCTGTTCCAGAGTACGGCCAGGAGGTTGTACTGGACTGATGGTCGATTTACTACGATTTTGAAAATTAAATCCATTAATAACGGAGGGAGATATGGATTTGGCAGGGTATTTTCAAAATGCAGGAGCCTGGCTTATAAGTCATGGACTGCGGATTGTATTGATCGCGGTTATAATGCTCATCGGGCTGCGGCTGGCCAGGTTCATTTCCAATAAGATCTTTTCGTTTTTTAAAAAAGGCAAAGAAGAGGAGTTTCAGAAGAGGGCAGAGACTCTTAAATCAACAATCCGGTTTGTGCTGAACATTGGCATAATACTGGTCGCTGTGATGATGATACTGGGCCAGCTGGGAGTGGATATAGGGCCCATACTGGCTGCAGCAGGAATACTGGGCCTTGCAGTGGGCTTTGGAGCCCAGAGCCTGGTAAAAGACGTAATCAGCGGCTTTTTTATCCTCCTGGAAGACCAGATCAGGGTTGGGGATGTGGTACAGGTTTCAGGAACAGGCGGCCTGGTGGAAAAAATCAACCTGAGAATGACCGTGCTCAGAGACCTGGCAGGCAATGTCCATTATGTTAAAAACGGAAATATAGATATTGTCACCAACATGACCAAGGACTTTTCCAGGTATGTTTTCGAAATTGGTGTGGCCTACAGGGAGGACGTGGACGAAGTAATTGAAGTAGTCAAAGAGGTTGACCGGGACCTGAGAAGCGATCCTGACTACAAGGATGACATTACTGCGCCCATTGAGATCCTGGGCCTGGACCAGTTTGCAGACTCAGCTGTCATCATCAAGGCTTATACCACCACCAGACCCATAAAGCAGTGGCGGGTTGCCAGGGAGTTCAACCGCAGGCTGAAGAAGAAATTCGATGAGAAAAACATTGAAATTCCGTTTCCCCATCTTACAGTATACCCGGGCCAGGACAAGCAGGACCAGGCCCCGCCATTCAGCGTTGAAGTAAATAGAGATAAAAAATGAAAATACTCCATACCTCTGACCTGCATCTTAAAGAAGACTGTCCTGAAAGGATGGAGGCAGCCGTGCACATCCTGAAGCTGGCAAAAAAAGAGTCAGTGGACCTGGTGGTTATTGCAGGGGACACCTTCGACAGTGATGTTTCCGCCAATCGTCTCAGGGGCAGGCTCAGAGAGATGTTTTCAGGCAACCCATTTCAAATAATGATCATACCAGGAAACCACGATCAGCTGGCCTTTCAGGAGAACCTGGAGTTCGGCGACGACCTGGAAGCGCTGGTAGGCATCCCTTTTACCGTGAAGGACCTGCCTGAGGTACGAATCGTGGGGGTGCCGTATTTTGAGGGAAGTACAGAACAGCTGGTACTGGAGCTTAAAAATGCCAGGGCAGAAAACAAAACCAATATTCTGGTAATTCACTGCACCTTCGACCTGCCTTCCTTCATGCAGGAGGACTTCGGCAGGGAAGACAAACCCCGCTACCTCCCCTTTGCCAGAGATGTCCTGGCGGAGCTGGGATCCAATTATATACTGGCAGGACACTTCCATTCACGATTTATAAAAAATCCGTTGACTGAAAATTGTACGTTTATCTATCCCGGGTCCCCGGCATCAGTCACACGCAGGGAACAGGGAAAACGGTCGGTCAATATCCTGGATACCGAAGAAGGACCCAGACAGGTGGAATTAAACACGTTCTACTACCAGACCATCAGGGTGGTATTCAATCCGTTTGAAGAACAGAAAAACCTCCAGCTGCTGGAGAAAGATATTAACTCCCACCTCACCGAAAATGCACAGCTTGAGGTAGTGCTTGATGGGTTTATCAGCAGCAGCGAAAAAGATTTCAGAAAAAATATCGACACCATTACCCAGGGTGTTGAAAAAGTCCAGCGCAGGTACAGGGAAGTATCAGATGTGCTGGAAGACGGGCTTTTCAAGAAGTTTCAGGTCCTGCTGGAGAAACAGCAACTGGAGGAGCAGAAAAAGCAAAAAATCATGAACACCGTAATAAGAGTTTTTTCCGACCTGAAGGCCGGGGAAAGACAGACTTAATATGAAGCCAGAGGATCAGCTGATATGAGAATCAAGGAAATATACCTGAAAAGATACGGTCCCATTCAGAACCTTACTATAAAGCCTGCCCCCGGCTTGCAGCTTGTTTTTGGAATGAACGAAGCCGGCAAAACCCTGACCATTGACGCAATCCTTAAAAGCCTTATCTCAGGAAAACTCAAGGAGTTTGAAAACATCAACCGGGTTTCAGAAAACCCGGAGGGATACATTGTAGTTGAACAGCAGGGGAAAGAGATCAAGCTTTCCGAAAAACAGACCCTCTCCTCATACCTGGAAGTGGAGAGCGAAGACCTTCGAAATCTGTTTATCATAAGGGACAGCGACCTGAGCATCAGGGACCAGGCAAACTACTTCAAAAAGGTAACCGACAGGCTTACCGGGCTGAAAACAGATCTTATAGAAAATATCCAGCAGGGCCTGGCCAGATTCGGCAGGCTCACCAACCCCTCCAGCTCTGCCCGGCTTTCCAACACCACAGAGGACAACAAACTGCAGGACAAAAAAAACACCGCCATGTACCTGGTTGAAAAAATCGACCAGTACCTTGACCAGGCAGAACAAAAGGGCCTGGATAAAATAGAAAGCAGAGTGCTGCTAAAAAAAGAAAAGTGCCATAATTTGGAACAGCAGATCGACAACCTGAAAAAAGCACAGAAAAAAGAGCTGTACTGGAAGCTGGAGGGCGCCCTGGACCAGGTTAAAAAACTGGTTGAAAAACACAAACAGCTTTCCGGCTTCAGCCAGGAAAGGTTCCAGAGCATAAACGGCAGAGAATCAAGAATAAACTCCATTGTGAAGGACCAGCAGAACTATAAAACAAAAATATCCGAGTATAAAAGCCAGGCGGAGGGTATTGAACAAATTCTCACCAAAACCAGAGCAAAGCTTGCTTCCCTTCAAAATAAAAAAACTGCTGCTGAAGCCATCCACCAGAACATATGCTTTTTTAACAGAAAAAAACAGGAAACCGCTGAAATCGTGAAAAATATACCTGTATGGAAAACCCTTGCGTACCTATTCACCGCTGCATTTGCCGCAGCCGGTACATTGGCCGGTATAACCGGTGCTTTTTCCATACCGGTTCTGGCTGCACCCTCGATCTGCTTTATTTTAATGGTTGTGTTTCTTTTAAAACTCCTGTCCGCCGGAAAGATAAGGAACCGGCTGAGTGCTGAGGAAGAAAGTATACTGGATGAGGCAGCGGCAGCCGGATTTACATCAGGGTGGATTAAGGCTCTTTCCGTAGAGATGTCCGAGTTCATTAACCAGTTCGCTCAAATTAACAATGAGAAGCAGGACCTTGAAAGTAAACTTAAATACCTCTATGAAAATATAGACAGCCTCCAGAAGGAATGGCATGATAAACAGAAAGAGTGCAGGGACCTGGAAAAACAGCTCCAGGAAGAGTTCCGGGATCTGGGCATTGATGACCTGGAAGCATTCAAACAGAAGCAACAGGAAAAAAACACTGTGGAAGGCCGGCTCTCAAAATATACTGATATTCTGGAGCAGGAGTTCGGAAAAAAACACCCTGATCCGGAAAACAACATCCCCTTCTGGGAACAAAAGCTGGAGGCTCTGAAAGAATACGGGAATATCCGGGTTGATATACCATTTAACCAGGGTCAGCTCGACGCCCTTCAGGATGAACAAAAACTCCTGGCCAAGGAAATAGAAGAAGATAATAATACGCTTTCAGCCCATAAAAACGCTCTGGACAGCTTTAAAGACCAGGCAAACCAGCTTTCACCTTTCAGCATCCTGGGCCTGCAGGAGCAGGCAAGCATCCATAACCTTGAGCAGCTCTCACAGGCAAAGAGGACTCTGGAAAAGATGGTTTATAAGATAGACGACGATTTTGATACAGCAGTAAAAGCAATTACCCTCTTTGAGAAGGTCCAGAAAGAAGAAGAGGCAAAAATAGCGGACCTGTTTGAAAAGGACCATAGAATATCACAGCTTTTCAGTAGAGTAACAGACAGCAGATACAGGAAGGTCAAATTCGACGGCACCATAAAGGTAGTAAATGCCAACGGACTGGAGCTGGATGCAGAACAGCTCAGCCCCGGGGGGTACATTCCGCTCTATCTGGCAATCCGGGTGGTGCTAGCAGAAGACCTGCTGGGCCAGACCAGAGGGTTTTTTATCATGGATGACCCTTTTGTCAAATCCGACTCCATCAGGCTGGAAAAACAGTTCGATATACTGAAGCTGCTACAGGACAGGGGCTGGAGCATTCTATACTTTTCAGCCAAAGAAGAAATAAAACAGCTGATGGCACGGTACACACAAAACCCAGCCATTACCCTAACCCATTAAAACACAGGTAGGTTAAGTTAAATATGAAAAACTATCACAAAATCACAGAAGCGAGAAAATTATTAGGTCTCCCTGAACGGGCAACCATGAAACAAATTAAGAGCAACTACAGGGCCCTTCTTGCCAAATGGCACCCGGACAGATGCAGTGAAAATAAGGGACAATGCAAAGAAATGACCCAAAAAATAATTGCTGCGTATAAGACCATCATCGATTACTGTCATCAATATAAGTATTCTTTTTCCAAAAAAGAGATACAGGACCAGTTTTCAGAAAATGAGTGGTGGTTTGAACGCTTTGGCAATGATCCCATTTGGAGCAATTAAGAACGGTTATTTTTACAAGCCCGGCAGGGGCCTGCCAGCAGGCAACGTAATAATACTCCCCCTCCGGACCGAAAACAATCTCATTGGGGCAGCCAAAGCCAGGTGGAAGGGCATATTCAGCCTGCAATACCAGCTCAGGGCTGAAGATTTTTATGGTCCCGAGCGACTCATTTTTTCCACAGAATGCACCCCATATTCTTCCTTCACAGGAAAAAACTCCGTAGCATGGGGCATCTCCCGCTTCTTTATCCATCCACACCATATCTGCAGATACTCTGTATATGCTGGATGGAATTTTTTCACTTCCTGAATACAGGGAATCACCCATAAACACCATATCATCGCTCAGTATTACCCATCCATATTATTTTCAACCCTGTAGCAGGGGCAAGAAGCCCATAAAAAACCACCTCCTGTATTCTTGAACAAATTCTGGTACAAAATACCTGAATTTTTCAGGAACTAATCATTTACTTAACCAGCTTTCCTGCGGAAGTTGTACTCCTCCAGCTTCTTTTCCAGCCCGGCGATAAACTCCTCTGCCCCTTCAGGGGGCCGGGTAACCAGGCTCAATACTACAAACAGAATGGAGGCTGCGCCCAGTCCCCATACCGGAGGCCACCATCCCAGTGGATAATAATTGGAAAGATAAAGTACTGCGGTAATCACCCCGCCCGCCACCATGGAAGCCACAGCAGCAGGTGCTGTGGCCCTCTTCCAGAAAAATGCTGCCACAATGGTGGGGGCCATAACCAGAAGACCGCCTGAGGCCATGCTGGAAAGCACCGTGATAAGCCCCGGTCGGAACCAGGCAAACACCATGCAGGCGCCCAGCAGAAAAAACATGGACAGCCTTCCCACCCAGGTTTCAGCCTGCTCGGAGATATGCGGATTGATGTTCTTTACCACATCACGGGAGAAAAGCGAGCTCAGGGTAAGAATAATAGACCCCAGGGTGGAAGTGGCTGCAGCAAAAATTCCCACAAACACGATCAGCCCTATAACCGCAGGGATACGCCCGAGCAGTCTGGGCATGGCCTGGTCGGGGTTTTCCAGACCAGGTATAATGTGGGCTGCCTGGAAGCCGAAAAGGGTGCTGATAATGGTGTACAGAAACCCGAATATTGAAAAATAAATAATCATCCGCCGGAGGCTCTGGACCCTGTCAGGAACATACATCCTCTGGGCCACCTGTGGGTTGGTGAGTGCAAAAAATGCCCACGGCAGGGTCAATCCGATGAATAACATGGGGTCCCAGGTAATCTCCAGAAGCCGGGGATGTTGGTCAGCAATGGTGGTGAAAAATCCTCCCGGGGAGCCGAAAAACTCGAACATAATGAAAAAAAGTGCAAACAGGGAGGTGCAGACCATGGTCAGGGCCTGGAATGCATCGGTCCAGGCCACCGAACGCATCCCTGCCCACATGGCACTGAACCCGGAAAGCGCCGCCATGAACAGCACACCGGCCATGAAGGGAATCTTCCCCCCGGTAAGCCCGCTTACCAGAAAACCTGCACCCATAAGCTGCACAGAAGAGTAG
>JBMCUI010000072.1:0-9650 GCA_048622675.1 Spirochaetota bacterium
AGCATCATCGAGCTGGAACAGGCGAGGAAAGAGGGCGAGGAGAAACAGCTAAGTGTATATCATACAATTTCGGAGCTGGAAAACCTCGTGTCTAAGAATGAGAGTTTATTCGGAGAATACAGCAGGTGGATTCATAATGTACTGAAAAAACCGGTAAATTTGCAGAAAAAAGCCCTCAAAGAGCTCATTTCCAGCCTGATTCTACGAGAAACGCAGATAAAAGTGGCTCTTTCAGGTGTTAACCTAAAAGAGCCCGTTCGTATAGTGTTTGCTTCATCTCCCCCGGCTGGACTCGAACCAGCGACCCACTGATTAACAGTCAGTTGCTCTACCAGCTGAGCTACAGGGGATTTATTCTATGATTAATATACACAAAATATTACAGGAGTCAAGCCAAAAGGCGCAGGGATTTTTTTAGGAATAAACAACAATTAGCCTGGGCACACCGCCTGCTGCGGCTGATGGTCGAGAAGCAGCTACATGAAACTATTCAGAAAATGGCCTATGGTATCTGCCTAGGCGGAGGGCTTGAACCGCAGCAGGGCTGCTATGTGGTCCAGGTCCTCCATCATTGTGCTGTCCTTGATTATCCGTACCTCCGCCCCGTGGTGGACCGCCACATCAATGGCCTCGTTGACCACGTCGTCAATTTGCACCAGATTTTTGTTCTGCCCAGTGCCGGAATCCGGATAAAGCACTCCGTACTCAGGGTCCATGTACCCGGGGGTGCTGTAGCCCTCACCAATGGCCAGGACATCCACCGCTGCCATGGAAAGCGCGTTGAGTACATCCCCCAACCCCCTGCACGCATTGCCGTTTTTTGACAGCTCCTGGTGTATCTTCTGCACCAGAGCTCTGTCTTCAGCAACGGTCTTCTGCTCGGCAATCCTCTGTACTTCGTTCAGCACGTCACTGTTTTTTGCATTGAAGTCCACATCCAAGTATCCCCCGAACCGGTCCCTGAGATAAGGATGCATTACACTGTAAAAATCGCGGGCTGCGTTTTTTTCTCCCCCCAGCACCAGGTAGTCTGCACCGGTGCGGATAAAAAGCTCTCTTGTCTCGTCGGAGGCCTGCCTGAGGAACTTGCTGTATTCGGTCTCCAGCCTGTTCTGGTACTTCTTTTCGTTGATAAACACATAGGTATTGGCACGTGAATCAAAAAGCGATGTGGTAAACAGGTCAAGGTCCTCCGATATTGTATCTCCATACACTTCAAAGGCCCTGAGTTTGTCTTTTTTAAACAACAGTGCTATGTACCTCTTTTTCATGTTCAATACGGAGAAAAGCGGCTTGGTATATGGTATATAGCCGACCACCAGATTGTCTTTGACCGGCTCGTCCAGCTCGAATGTCTGAAAAAATTTATTCTTTGATGAAGAAAAACAGGCAAGCCCCTTAAAGCTGTGCTCATGGATTGACTCCACATGACTGAACAGCCTGTCAAAGTCTTCCATTACCGAATAGTAGTTCTCCCTGGAGAAGCCCTGGTTCTCAATCTTCTCTTTACTTTCCTTTATCAGTGACTTACTATGTATAAGGTATTCCTTGTTAATGTTCTTTTTGGGATCAACATCCAGATACAGACTGGTAACCGGTATCCGGCTGAAGCGGTACTGCAGGATATTTTCCACATCCTTCTTGGTGATCAGCATATACTCCTCCTTACAGGGATATCATATAATAAATATAACAGTTGAACAGCAATATGAGAAAAATTATTATCTTATTGCTCTACCTTCTTATTACTGCCTGCCTGTGCCAGTGCTGTTTCGCTCTGGCCAGAGAAAACTGGCCCACCTACATGGGAAACCGCTATCTCACCGGCAACAACGACGGCCTTGTTCCCCGGGGGGATGAAATTTACTGGAAGTTCCGCTCCGCCGGAATACTGTACAATCCGGTGTGCGTGGAAGACAGGGTATACGTGGTTTCTACAGACCACTACCTGTACTGCCTTGATGCCCGGGACGGCTCGGTGCGCTGGAAGTTCAAGAGCGAGGGGCCCCTTACCAGGATGGTGGTAGTGTACAAAGACAGGGTTTTCCTCCCCTCGGGAAGGTACCTGTACTGCCTGGATGCTGAAAGCGGGCATATCATCTGGGCCAGAAGGGACCGGAGCTACGGGTTCTACGGCACCCCCACCATAGCCAGCGGCAAGATATTTTACGGCAACAGAAAAGGCTTTTATGCACGGGAGCTGTCCAACGGACACCTCATATGGAAAAATATGGACATCTACACCTACCGAGGCTTTCCATCCTACTGGGAGGGACTGGTTTTTACGGTGTCCAGAGAGTTTGAACAAGAAATCTCCAGGCTGACTGCGCTGCGGGAAAAAGACGGGACAGAGGCATGGTCGCGGGTGCTTCCCAATGTCCCGAACATCTACTCACCTCTGGTGCTTGATGATACGGTATACCTGGCCTGCGGAAGCAGGCTGGCAGTATTTAACGCACAGAACGGTGAAAAACGGTATGAAAAGACCTTCGCCTCCCCTGTTTCTTCAAACCCTGTGTATTCCCAGGGGAGCATATTCCTCTCGCTTGCAGACGGAAGCATCCTTAAGATAAAACCTGATACAGGAGACTATACCACCCTGTGCAGACTGCCCATGGGCACCGGGTTTGCAGCAGTAAAAAACTACCTGTTTATTCCTGTCAAGAGCCGCCCCGGAGGGCTCATGGTGGTGAATGCTGAAACAGGAAATCAGGTCAGGAGAATTGCTATTGAAGAATCCGAACCGGGCACCATTACCCTGGGAAGCGGCATGGCCTTTTTATCCTCAAAGTACACTCTGCTTGCCATAGGTAGAGGAGGAGGCCTTTTCGAGCAGGAAAAGATAGCAGAAAAAACTGCCCCGGAGAAGAAACAGGAAAAAGAAGCACCACCTGAAGAAAAGGCACCTGAGAAGAAGCCGGATGAAGCCCCAGCAGAAGAACAAGAGGCACCCCCGCAGGAAGAACCCCAGCCCGAACCTTCCGGGCCCCCGAAGCCTGAGGTGGAGGCAGGGCCCGAAAAACAGGAGGTACCTGAGGAGGAAATTCCGGGAGAAGAACCTGCAGGTGCAGAAATAGCAGAAGGACCAAAGCCGGGGAAGGAAAAACCTGAAGAGAAACCACCCTCTGAAATAACACCCGAAAAAGAAACGCCCGGTGGGGAAGAACAGGAAGTAAAGACTACAAAAAAACAAAAATCCCGGGAAGAACCTTTAGAGAAACAAAAGCCTCTCGGTGAAGCCCCGGAAAAGGCAGAGGCCCCGGCAGAAACAGGGCCGGCTGAACCTGAGCCGCAGCAGGAGTATACGTTCAAAGAGTCCACCTATCCCAGCGAGGAAGGCCAGGATGACCTCTCCACCATGCCCCTGGAGCGCTGAGCCGGAGTCCCGGTGAAATGTCTGCAGGTACAAAAAAGGGTCACGCAAGCCCGGCTGATCCAGGCTGCTAACCCGGCTGGGTGCCTTTCTGGTATGTTCCGGGGCTGCTGTACAGTGCTGATGATTCGAAACTATGTTTCCTTTTGGGAATTACCTGACCGGGGAATTCTGGTTATGCCGTTCATGTAGGGTGACAGCACCCGGGGCACAGTGATTGAACCGTCTGAGCCCTGGTAGTTTTCCATTATGGCTATAACCAGCCTGGGGCTGGCAGCAGCGGTGTTGTTGAGGGTAAAAGGGTAGCGGTTTCCGCCCTGGGCTGACTTATACCTGATGCCAGACCTTCTGGACTGGTAGTCGGCAAACGATGAGCAGGAATGGGTCTCGCCGTACCCTCCCCTGCCGGGCATGTAGCACTCAATATCGTGCTTCTTGACCTGGCCCATTCCCATCTCTGCGGTGCACATCTCCATCACCCGGTAGGGCAGTCCCAGGGACTGGACTATATGTTCGGCGTTGTCCATCAACTCCTGGTGGAGGCGGTGCATCCGGGCATAGTCATCCCTGCATATGATAACCTGCTCCACCTTCTGGAACTGGTGCACTCTGAAAAGCCCCCGTACATCCTTTCCGTAGCTTCCCGCCTCCCTTCTGAAACAGGTGGTGCACGAGGCGTACCGCAGGGGAAGGTCATCCTCTGAAAGCAGCTCATTCATGTGATAGCTCACCAGGGTCACCTCCGAGGTGCCGATAAGAAACAGCCCGTCCCTTTCTATCTCGTAGGCCTCCTCCCTGCCTGTAGGGAAGTACCCGGAGCCCACCATGCAGGGCTCCTTGACCATCACCGGGGTATTCAGCAGGGTATACCCCCTGTCCGCCAGTACATTCAGGGCATAGCGCATCAGGGCGCCTTCCAGCAGCACTGCCTCGTTTTTAAGGTAGTAACTCCTGGCACCGGACACTTTGGCGCCCCTGGAGGTATCGATGAGGCTGTGCATTTCCCCCAGGTCCAGGTGGTCTTTGGGGTTGAACGAAAACTCCGGGACTTGACCCACCCTCCGTACCTCAACATTGTCATCCTCACCGGCACCCACCGGTACATCCTCCAGCGGTGGATTGGGAACGTACAGAAGCTGCTCACCGAGCTCCTGCTGCTTCTGGCGCAGCCGGGACTCGTCCTGCTTTATTTTTTTTGAAAACTCCTTGAGCCGGGCCTGGAGCCGGGCCCGTTCGGTGCCGTCTATGTTCTTCATCCTGGAGGATTTGTCCGAAAGTTCCTTTTTCCGCGAATCTATGGATGTCTGCAGCTCCCGCCTTTCCCTGTCAAGGGAGAGTATCCGGTCTATGTCTACCTTTACTCCCTTTTTTTCTGCACCCTGCTTGAAGTAGTCCGGATTGTCCCGCAGCTTTCTGATATCTATCATACCCCTTCCTCGCTGTGTGTAAGTATCAAGATGTCATCTCCGTAGTCGGCACCAAAATGCTCCCTGGCGCTTGCACCGTTGACCGCTATCTCCAGGTACCCCCTGGACCCGATCAGGGCCAGTGCCCACCCCTCCCGCACCTGGGAATAGGTTTGCTTGAGCTTTCCTGCACCCTGCACCCTGGTCCCGGTCTTCAGGTATATTTCTGCACGGGGGTCCACCATACCTGCAGGAACATTGGTTATCAGGTTCCCGAACCTGTCGATGTATATCACCTTGCCAAACAGCTTCTGTCTGCTTCGAACAGGGGAAGGTATCTCCAGCATTACCATATCCTGTTTTTCACCGGCAATCTCTTCAGGACCGAACCCACCCAGTATGTACCCTGCAGCCGGAGCAAACAGGTCCCTTCCGTGGAAGGTGCAGCTGGGACCCTGCCTGACAATCCTTTCTACAACCTCGTTTCCTGCAAAAGCTTCTGCCAGCCTCCGGTACAGCCTCTGTGCGTCCACAGCGTATATCCTGTGTATTCCGTCATTCCTTGCTGCCTGGTACAGTAAGCCGTTGTCAGGCCCTATGAATACGTAGTGGTGGGTATACACTATCAGCACATCCCGTTCGCTTCCCACCCCGGGGTCCACCACCGCCAGGTGCAGGCTGCTGCTGCTGAAATACCCGAAGGAGATGGAGAGAACAAACGAGGCAGCCCTGAGGTTTGCATGCTCGATTTGATGGGTAATGTCAATTACCCTTGCCTCCGGAACAGCAGCAGCTAATACCCCTTTTACTTCAGCAACATAGGAGTCCTTGAGGCCGAAATCCGATAAAAAGGTTAGCTGTTTCATTGTATGTAAATATATATTAAGTAAATGTGGTAAAATCAAATTTAATAGGCCCTGCAGGAAAGGGGGCCGCAGAGAAAGGGACCCGGTGGTACAAAACCCCCCGCTTCATGTGTACATACCTCACAGGCTTGTTCTGCCTGAGATATTCAGTGGGATTGCCAGTGCCGCAGCCATCGGTGGAGTGGCCTGCCTGTGGACCGAGGTAACAACAGAAGCAGAAATTGAACAGGCCGCATCTCTGGCGGAAAAGCAGGGTGTGGAGCTCACCGCGGTGGTGCAGGACCACCGGCTGGCACACCGGGTTCTGCACAGGATAACACCCGGGAGAAAAACGGGCAGCGCAGAAGCGCTGGGCACGCACGCTGCCGCCGTTGGTGCTGACACTGCAGCGGCACTACTGGAAAACGATACCGGCAGCACCGGCTTCTCAGGTGAAGGCGGCACCACCTCCTCTTTTTCATCCCGTAACCCCGGTAGACATGAACCTGGTAGAAAAGAAGGCCATCCCCAGTCACCTGCAGAGACTGAGCACATATCTCCACTCAGCACTGAGCAGCGCAGCCGGGCAGGCTCTGCTGTGGTGTACCTGTCAGGCAGCCCCTTCAACACCCCCGGTGCAGGTCCCGGCCCGGAAGCAGTGCTGAAAAATACCGTGGAGGCAGTACCAATGCTCCAGCACAAAGGGTATGAATATATCCGGCTCAGGCTGTACCACCCTCATCCTGTGGTGCTGTTCAACCTCAACCGTGCTGCCGCCGGTATGCTGCAGAAGCCCCAGGTTGCCTCTGTTTTTCCACAGTGCTCCCGGTACAGCACTCTGGTCCACACCTCCATCACTCTGGGAAGCCTCCTCTACGAAGGCCTGGCGCATACGGTGCTGGTGCATCCATTTCCTGAAGACCGGGGATTGTCAAAAGACGCCGGGACAGTACAAATCACAGCCCGGATGGAAGAGCTGGTGGAGCTGTGCAGGAAGGTCCTGGAGAACCTGGGTGCCTGGCCTGCGCCGTACAGGATCATCTCCTGCCCCACCTGCGGAAGGTGCAGTCTGGATATTGAGGGCATGGCCCGGAAGGTGGAAAAGGCCATGGAGGAGCTGGAAGAGCGCATGCAGCGTGAGGGCAGAAGCCTCAGGGATGCAGGAGGGCTTACAGTAGCGGTGATGGGATGCAACGTAAACGGCCCTGGAGAGGCACGAGATGCCCATATTGGCATCTCAGGAGCTAAACATCAAAGGGGCACCATATTCAAGGGCGGAAGGCCTATCAGGACCGTGCCCAAGGACCACCTGGTAGAAGAGCTGGTCAAGTACATACAGGAGCTGGTGAACGAAAAGCACCACCGGGAATGAATAAAACTACCGCCGGCATACTGCAGACCATGAACGCCCCACCCATGGAAACCTTTTCTCCTGCCTGCTGATCCAAATAAGCTGGCTGGTCATGCCTGTCTCAACTTTCCTCGATCAGACCGTAGTTCCTAAATATCTCCTGTGAGGCCTCCTGAAAGTGCTGGTGCAGTTTTTGTCTGGTCTGGTCAATGCCGTCTGCTACAGGCTTTTTAAGTGCAAAGTAAAACTTGATCTTTGGCTCAGTACCGGAGGGGCGCACCGATACCTTGAGGCTGTCCCTGGTGTAAAACTGCAGCACATTTGAGGACGGAATTCCGGTTATATCCTCTGTTTTTCCCTGCTCAGGATAGTATGCCTTTCGGCTGAGGTAGTCCTTCTGCAGCCTCACCGGACTGCCTGCAACAGCCTGAGGGGTGCTGCTCCGCAGCCAGTCCATAGTATCCTTTATCTTCGCCTCCCCCTTTGCACCCTCCATGGTGAAGGACGTCTGGTATTCCATATACATCCCGTACCTGCGGTAAATGGAGCAGAGAAACTCCTGCACCGAGCCGTACTCTGCAATGGCATACTTCACCAGGATGGCTCCCAGCACGGATGCTATCACCCCGTCCTTGTCCCTGACAAAGGTATCAGCCAGGTATCCGTAGCTTTCTTCAAACCCGTAGACAAAACTGCGGTCTCCCTGCTGCTCAAACTCCTTCATTTTCTCCCCGATATATTTAAACCCGGTTAACACTTCTATCACCCCCACCCCGAAATCCTCCGCAATTTCCTTTATAAGCTCTGTGGACACAATGGTGGTAACAATAGTTGGACTGGGAGGCATTTGATTGGAGCGGGTATAGGAGGCAAGTATCATCTGCGCAAACATCACCCCTATCTGGTTTCCGGTAAGAATGACAAACTCTCCTTTTTCATCAGGTACAGCCAGGGCCATCCGGTCGCAGTCAGGGTCTGTGGCAATTACCATATCAGCCTTCTCCTCCCGGGCAAGAGAGAGTGCATTTGAGAGTGCCTGGTGCTCCTCAGGGTTTGGTTTGGGAGCAGTGGGGAAGTTGCCGTCAGGCTCCGACTGCTTTTTTTCATTTATTACCCGTAAAGCCCCGATTGTATCCAGTGCCCGGGGCACCAGGGTGATACCTGAACCGTGCAGGGGGGTATACACCACCTTCAGCTCCTGCTCCAGTTTTTCCAGACTGGTTTTTATTCCCGACTCCAGTCTGTGGATAAAACCCTCCAGGCGGTGCAGATACTCCCGGTCCATGCTCTGGCCGAGCACCTTTATCAGACCTTTCTCAACCCCCTCCCGGTAGTCCATGCGCTTTACCGTCCGGCCGATTACCACATTGTTCACATAGTCCACAATCCGTGAGTCTTCAGGAGAAGTTACCTGGGAACCGTCCTCAGCGTATACTTTATACCCATTGTACTCCCGGGGATTATGACTGGCGGTAATCACCACTCCGGCTGCCGCACCCAGACTTCTTACTGCAAATGAAAGAAGAGGGGTGGGCCTGAGCTCGGAAAACAGGTAGACCTGTATGCCGTTTGCCGCCAGGGTTCCGGCTGCCTGCCTAGCAAAAAAGTCCGAGTTGAGCCGGGAGTCGTAGCAGATGCACACTCCCTTCCGTCCGGCCTCATCGTACCTGTCCAGAAGATAGTCTGCAAGCCCCTGGGTGGCCTTTCCCACCGTGTACGTGTTCATCCTGTTGGTCCCTGCTCCCATGATCCCCCGCATGCCCCCGGTTCCAAAATCAAGGTCCTTGTAAAACCTGTCAACCAGCTCATCCTGGTTGTTGCTGTCTATCAGGCTCTGTATCTCCCTGCGGGTGTGCTCATCAAAGTAAGAAGATGTCCATTCACGGGCTTTGTCCAGTATGGCCTTATCCATTGCTGCGCTCCTTATCCGCTATAATCCTCTGTATTTTGTACATTAAATAAACTAAATCTTTCCGGAGGCGGTATCGAGAACAATTGACGACTGGTACTATCCATATTAGATTAACAAGTAATTTCAAAGAAAGGAGAACCCAGGGACTATGAAACCAGAAGAACTTAAGTACACCAGGAGCCACTTGTGGGTCCATGTCGAGGGCGATACAGCAACCGTTGGTCTTTCTGACTATGCTCAGCAGGAACTGGGAGACATCGTATTCGTAGAAATGCCCGAGAAGGGAAAATCGTTTAAAAAGGACGACACCATCGGAACCGTTGAATCTGTAAAGTCTGTTTCTGATATTTTTTCCCCTGTTTCCGGCGAAGTTGTGGAAATCAACACCAAGCTGGAGGACGTCCCTGAAACCATCAATAAAGACCCCTACGGAGAAGGGTGGATTCTGAAACTCAAGCTCTCCAACAAGGCTGAAGTGGACGAGCTTATGGACTACCAGGCCTACGACCAGTTTACTGAATCAGAGCAGTAAAACCCACGCAAGCTGCATAAAAGGGCGCGGGCACACCAGCAGATGCTTGTTTGGTATATGATCCGCTACTGCTGTTCTAAAAGCTAGCGTTCAAGGCGGCTGTAGTACCGGTTTCTTGTTGAAAAATCCGTCTCCAGGTCTATTATCTGTTTTTTGAGCTTGTTGGCCTGCTCGTAATTTTCCAGGAACACCGCATAAAACTTTCTTCTGTAAAGCTCCACCAGCTTGTCC
>JBMCUI010000073.1:0-9615 GCA_048622675.1 Spirochaetota bacterium
ATATTATATCTCCTTATGAGGGGCCCGAAGAGTTCTACATGTCCGGAAGGCTTATAATAGAAGCATGGGTAAAGGAGTATCTCCAAAGGGATACGGTAAGACTTGCCTTTCCTATAGTGTTTATCATCATACTGGTACTTTTTATTAACTTCAGGTCTTTCCGGGGGATAGGGCTTCCTCTTGCCATTATGCTGGGCGGCATTATCTGGACCCTGGGTCTGATGGGGGTGTTTAACAAGACCATAACCATTGTAGGGGTTATGCTCCCTACCCTTATTCTCATTATAAGCAGCTCCTACAGCATACACTTTCTCAATCAGTACTACAAAGATATATTCATCGACCGGTCCAGAAAACGGAATGTGGAGAACTCCATACTAAATATTGGAAAAACCATCCTTCTTGCAGCCCTTACCACTATAGCCGGATTTGCTGCTCTGACTATCAATAAAATAGTACCTATGCGTGAGCTGGGCATTTTTGTGCTTATAGGAGTATTCTTTTCCATGTCTCTCAGCCTCACGTTCCTGCCCTCGGTGCTTACCACAATGAAAAAACCTCGCAGAAAACCCCAATCAGTAGTCCAGGACAGCACCATTAACACCATATTCAGAAACCTGGGTGCGGTTATCATACAAAAGCGTAAAATTATCCTGATAGCAGCAATACTTGTGGCTGTATGGTCTGCTCTGGGTATCAAAGACATTAGAGTGGATACCAGCTGGCAGCGGTTTTTCAAAGAAGACTCCGAAATACTGAAAAGCCAGAGATATATAAAGTCTAACTTCGGAGGGGTTTCCACCATAAACGTAACTTTTGAAATTGCAAAAGATAGAGATCTGACCTTCAAGGACCTGGAAGCTCTCAATTATGTCAACCAGATGCAGCAGTGGATAAAAAGTCAGGAATTATTCGGACCTACCACCTCCCTGGTTGACTATATAAAGCGTGCAAACCAGCTTCTGCATGGAAATAACCCCGAGTACTACAGAATGCCTCAAACCCAGGCCCAGCTTCTTAAAATACTGATGATGTTCAAAATGTCCGAGGTTTCCAAGAGCCTGGGCAACGTCATAACCGACAACTATAAAAATGCAAATGTCCGGGTAAGGGCCACCAAGACCGACTCCATGGATGTGAGCATATCCAGGTTCAAAGATTTCAGAGAAAAGTTCCATCAGTACCTGGACACCCACCCATTTAAAGGCATTGAAGTAAAGATGAGCGGCGTAGACCTCATCTATGTTTCGCTGGTTGATTACCTGGTAAGGTCTCAGCTTATCAGCATTGCCCTCAGCGTGGTAATAGTTTTCTTTATCATAGCTTACACTTTCAAGTCATTTCTCTTCGGGGTATGCGGTCTTATACCGATCATATTCGGCCTGCTTCTCAACTTCGGGACCATGAGTTACTTCCATCTTTCCCTGGATTTTATCACCTCAATGATTGCCAGCATAGCAGTAGGACTGGGAGTGGACAACAGTATTCACTATCTGATACGCTTCACCAGGACTCATAAGTCAGCACCCCTTACCGAACGCATCAAACTGGCCCTTATACACTCGGGAATCCCCATATTTTTTACTTCCTTTACTCTGATAGCAGGTTTTTCGGTTATGCTGTTTTCCAGCTTCAAACCAATCCTCTATTTTGGGGTTCTCATTTCTGTGACCATGCTGGGCTGTCTGATAGGAGTTGTTCTTATTCTGCCGGCCTTCATATACTTTTCAAGGCCGAAAGCAATCCTAAGCAAAGAAGAGCAGATAGAATACTTCAACAACGCAGGGAATAAAAACAGCAGGTGAGGTGATAAAATCATGCACTAACTGTTATGTTCGTTCATCAGTGCATGTAAATGTTCTTTAATTTCCTGATTATGCGGAGCCAGCTTGAGGGCTTTATTAAGGTAAGACCTTGCTTGCTGGTACTTTCCCATTTTAAAATATACCCATCCCACACTGTCCAGGTAGGAAGGATTATTCCTGTCCGCACTCAGAGCCTTTTTACATTCCTCAAGGGCTTCTTCCAGGTTAATTCCCCTTTCTGCAAATATATACCCCAGTGAGTTATGAGCGTTTGCATTTTTGGGGTCCAGCTCTATTGCTCTGTAGAGGTTCATCACCGCCTCCTTGAAGTTGCCCATTCTGTCCATAATATATCCTATAGCAGCATAAGCCTGGGCACTCTGAAACCCGGCCTCCAGCACTCCCCTGAACATGGATAGTGCATCCTGATAATTTTCCTGGATGGTGTAGATATAGCCGAGGACCATCCGGGTATGGACCCTGTTGATATAGTTTAACTCCGAGTGAAGAAGCTCCTCAAGATACTGTGCTGCTTTTGTGTAGTCTTCCATCCGGGTGTAGGTGATGCCCAAAAAATATCGTGCATCAGGGTTTTCAGGGTCCTTTTTTTGGGCATCAAGAAAACACTCCAGGGCCTGCTTGTATCTCTGCTGGTTCAGTCTTTTTTTACCCGTATTTATCAGCCTTTCGATTTCAGCTTGCTTTCCCATTTTACGTTACATTCAGTCAAATAAGTTTGTTGAACTCCCACCCTTTTAATTTTTCCAGGTAATCGTGGGCTGTAATATCCATCCTCAGGGGAGTTATGGAAATCTTTCCATCTTTAACTGCTTTTATATCAGTCCCCTCCTCCAGGGGTTCTTCGCTTACCACCCCCTGGATCCAGTAATACTTGATTTTCTTTGGGTCTTCACGCTCGATCAGATTATCATTGTAGTACCTGGTACCCAGCCTGGTTATTTCCACTCCCTTTATTTTTTCCCAGGGCAAGTTGGGGACATTGACATTTAAAATGACTTTTCTTTCCAGAGTATGGTCCTTAAGCATGTACACCAGCCTTTTTACAAAATAAGCCGCGGTCTGATAATGGATGGTCCGGTCGATGTTATCTATGGAAACCGCTATACCGGGGATATTAAATGTGGTTGCCTGAAAAGCAGCAGACACCGTTCCCGAATAAAATACATCAGAGCCCAGGTTCATACCGTTGTTTATTCCGGTAATTACGATATCTATGGGCTCCTGAACCACCCCCAGCAGAGCTACATGCACTGAATCCACAGGGGTGCCATTTACAGAATACACCCGCCCCTCCTCGACCATAGAAATCCTCAATGGATCGTGGAGGGATATAGAATGTCCGGCAGCGCTCCTTTCACGGTCAGGGGCCACCATATACACTTCAAAATCCTTTTTTAAATACTCCCACAATTCCCACAGACCCCTGCTGTGAATACCGTCATCATTGGACAAAAGTATACTTTTCATTATATTCTACCCGGTAAACCTGCAGCCGGACCTGATACTGATCCCGGCCGCTGTACAGTTTTTCTGACCTTTTTTTAAAAGAGTCACTGAAAGTTTATATCCTCACTGTAAATGTCCTTCAGGTTTTCGTCAAATGAGTACTGTACACTGGTAAAATTGTTCCTGAACTTGTTTACCTCCTCTTTGACCTCCTTTCCTTCAATAACACATTCCCGCATAAGAGCGGCAATATATTCCATTTCCTGTTCCTTCATACCCACCCTGGTTATTTCCTGCACTCCTATTCTGACCCCCTCAGGGTTGGTTACATTTTTCAAAGGTTCATGAGGAAGGATGTTCATATTCAGTATAATATCGTTTTCCTTGAGAAGGTTGGCCACCAATTTTCCCCCGCCGTACTTTCTCATATTTACAGCCACCTGATGAGAATGGCTGAAGCCAGACTCCTCGGCTTCTACCTGGAACCCTTCTTTTTTCAGTGCCATAGCCAGAGCTCTGGCATTTTTAATTACCTGCTGACTGTACTGCTTTCCAAAACTCATCATCTCCTGGGTGGCAACTGCCAGTCCCACCAGGGTGTCCAGATGGTGGTTGCTGGAGGAACCTGGAAAGGCACCCTTGTCCACCCGGTGCCACAAATCATCATCCATATTGCTGATAATTATTCCCCTCTGTGTGCCGAAATACGTTTTATGGGTACTGCCCGTAACAATAAAACAGCCCTCCTCCAGCGGATCCTGGAACCCTCCTCCAGCAATCAGTCCCAGTACATGTGCTCCGTCATAAACTACTATTATATTATACTCCGCACATAAATCAATAAGCTCTTTCACCGGTTCTGGAAAAAGAAACAGGCTCCTCCCAAATATAAGCATCCTGGGCTTGCAGGAATGGATAAGTTCTCTGGTCCTGGGTATGTCTATGTGATAGCCATCCCCTGAGAGGGGGAAATCAATCACATTCCTGGTAAACTTCCCCACCGACCCCGACAGGTGGTGGCTTATGTGTCCTCCGCCCGGGGTGGAGTTCACCATTACAATATCACCTGGACTGATAAAACTGGAAAAAACCGCCTCATTGGCATTGGTCCCGCTTATAGGCCTGACATCAGCCTGGGAGCACCGGAACAGGGTTTTAATATCGTTTCTCAGGTCGCTCTCTATTTTGTCTATGTATTCTGTGCCCTGGTAATACCTCTCCCCTGGATGCCCCTCAGCATATCTGTGAGCAAAATCAGAACCTGCCAGACGACGTACAGTTCGGGAGGTTACGTTTTCACTGGCAATGAGGTTGATGGTCCGCATTCTCCACTGGTTCTGCTTCCTTACCGAATCATACACCGTACGAACATATTTTTCAAACATGGCATTATCCTTGGAGGTATATAACACAGCCCCTGCTCTGAAAAGCAGGGGCTGTATGTATAATAATACTTTTTTTGATATTTGAAAATATCTGCTGACAGTCTTCTGGTTAAATCAGCAGAAACTCTACACTCTCCACTGCCGAAAATCTCGGTGGATGTCAACTTTTACTCAATCGGCGAGCTTTTATCCGGTATCACCTTCGAGCTTTGAAAGTTGTTTTCCAGCTCCAGCATTAATCCAGTGAAACTCCCATTTTTGCTTCCGGAGGAGTGATGTCCACGAAAAAGCTTAACTCACTCTCAGGCGAAACATTACCCAGCCTGTCCACAGCTTTAGCGCGGATGGTATGCCTGCCCTGGGTCTGCACTTTGAACGGTCCGGTATACACCACGAAATCGCTTCCATCCAGTGAGACCAGTACATCTCTCACCCCGGCTATCTCATCGGAGTACTCCAGTGAGTATTGATTGTTGCTGGTGGTGTACTTCTGCCCATTCACCACCACAAACTCTCTGCTGGCTGCTATACTTACCTGGGGAGGTGTATTGTCAACATAACCGCTCAGCTCATATACCGGTGTTTTATTGCCCACATTGTCTACCGCATAGGCCTCTGCAGAGTGAAAACCCTCATCAGGAATGTTTACCGGCCCTGTATAGGCAATGAAAGGACCCTCATCCAGGCTTACATAAATGGTATCCACCCCGGACAGATTATCTTCCGCCCACAGCACTATAGTGCTGTTGCTGGTTATGTACATCTGCTGCCCTGCATTGAAAGAGGAACCAATTACCGTAACTGACCCCTCAGGTGCAGTGGCGTCCACCACTACAGAGTATATTTTTTCACTGCTGACGTTCCCCGCCCTGTCTACAGCCCTGTATACCACCACATGACGCCCTTCTTCTCTCAGGGTAATGGGACCGGCATAGGTATTCAGCGAGGCGCCATCCAGGCTGTACTGTATCTCCTCCAGGGTTGATTCAAAATCATCTGCACTCAGTACTATGCTGGAGTAAGGGGGCGCATAATCAATAATCCCATCGTTATAGATACGTTTCTGCTCACCCCAGAGCACATTAATTCCGCTTGCAAGTAAAAAGCACACACATAATATTATTACACGTTTTTTCATAAACGACCCTCCTGTAAGTTGATTATTTAAACCTGATATATGGCCTTTAATAGTTTAACATTTTATGCTTATTTGTCAATAGAATAATCGGTCCTGGCATCTGGGAGAGATTTTAAACAGCTTGTCATTCCCCTGCCTCGATATTACTATATTTTTACACTTACACTGAGGAGAACTGTATGGGGATGACCATTACCCAAAAGATCCTGGCAGCCCATGCCGACAGAGAAAAGGTGCACCCAGGAGAGCTTATCCAGGCAAAATGTGACATGCTCCTGGCCAACGATATAACAGCGCCAATTGCCATACAGGAATTTCAGAAATTGGATGTGGACAGAGTATGGGATAAAAACCGGATCTGTCTGGTCCCGGACCACTTTACGCCCAACAAAGACATAAAATCGGCCGAGCAGGCAAAGTATGTACGCGACTTTGCCCACAGGATGGGTATTGTAAATTACTTTGAAGTAGGAGATATGGGGATAGAGCACGCCCTGCTCCCGGAAAAAGGCCTGGTTTTACCCGGTGACCTGGTAATAGGTGCAGACTCTCACACCTGTACCTATGGGGCTCTGGGGGCGTTCTCTTCCGGCGTGGGGAGCACCGATCTGGCCTGCGCCATGGCCACCGGAACAGCCTGGTTCAAAGTCCCCGCATCAATCAAGTTCCACCTCGAAGGCAAACCGAACCGGTGGATATCCGGAAAAGATATAATTCTTAAAATAATCGGGGATATAGGAGTAGACGGTGCCAGGTATATGGCAATGGAGTTCAGCGGAAGCGGCATTGACCACCTGTCCATGGACAGCAGGTTTACTATTGCAAACATGGCCATTGAAGCAGGTGCAAAAAATGGAATTTTTCCTGTGGATGAAAAAACATTTGGTTATGTCAAACACTCATCAGAACAGTCCACCAGAAAAGACACCCATACCCGGTACCAAAGCGACCCTGATGCCGGCTATGAAGCCGACTACCGCTATGAGCTCGCTCAGATCGAACCCCAGGTTGCATTTCCTCACCTGCCTGAAAACACCAGAGATGTTTCACAGGCACGGGGTATAAAAATTGACCAGGTGGTTATCGGGTCCTGCACCAACGGCAGGCTGGAAGACCTCAGAAATGCTGCCAGCGTTCTCCGGGGGAAAAAAGTTAATAAAGGAGTGCGCCTGCTGGTATTCCCTGCCACACAGAAAATCTATCTGGACGCCCTGGAAGAAGGTCTTTTGGAGATATTCATTAAAGCAGGTGGAGTAGTTTCTACTCCCACCTGCGGGCCCTGCCTGGGAGGACACATGGGTATCCTGGCAGAAGGAGAAAGGGCTGTTTCCACTACCAACCGCAATTTTGTAGGACGAATGGGACACAGAAAAAGCGAGGTATACCTGGCATCCCCTGTGGTGGCGGCGGCAGCAGCAGTAGCAGGAGAGCTGGTGCATCCCCGGGAGGTCGCAGAATAAGGGCACCGGAGGGTGTTTTTTGTTGACTGAACGAACCTCCAAAGCAGTGCTGCTTCGGAGGTTCGCAGAAAATACCGTAATTCTGCAGACATTCAGAAGGAGAGTTTCTATGGAAAAAAACAGAGAACTTGTTTTTGAAGGAAAGACCTTCAAGTTCGGAGACAACATAGATACAGATGCAATTATTCCGGCACGATACCTCAACACCCTTGACCCGGATGAGCTGGCAGCCCACTGTATGGAGGACCTGGAGCCCCATTTTACCAAAAACATCAGCCGCGGCGATATTATTGTTGCAGGAGAGAATTTTGGTTGCGGCTCTTCCAGGGAGCATGCACCCATAGCCATAAAAGCATGCGGGGTCTCCTGTATTATAGCCTCTTCTTTTGCCCGTATATTTTACAGAAACGCTATCAATATCGGTCTTCCCATACTGGAGTCACAGCAGGCCTCCATGCAGATCAACAGTGGAGAAACAGTATCCGTAAACCTCCACACCGGCACTATTGTCAGCAGGACCACCGGAAAGACATTCAAGGCCGGGGCATTTCCTGAGTTTATGCAGAACATCATTAATGCAGGTGGACTGATAAACGCCACCAGGCAGATGCTGGAAGGCAAAGGATGAACCCGGTGTGGTGTAAGCGGAACATTGCATCAACCAAAATGCTGGAGGGTAAAATCTGATGTACAGAATAGCAGT
Organism: Spirochaetota bacterium; assembly: GCA_048622675.1. Taxonomy (GTDB): domain Bacteria; phylum Spirochaetota; class B62-G9; order B62-G9; family DRHN01; genus JBMCUI01. The sequence goes on from JBMCUI010000073.1 coordinate 7,959, forward strand.
TATACCAGGAGACGGGACCGGACCCGAGGTAGTATCTGAAGGGTTGAAAGTGCTGGACAGGGCCGCCCGGGTATTCAATATCGAGTTTGAGTTCAAGCATTTTGACTACGGCGGCAGCAGATATCTGAAGACCGGTGAAATAATTCCTGACCGTGACCTGGAGGAGCTGAAGCAGTTTCATGCTATATACCTGGGTGCTGTAGGCCATCCTGAAGTAAAACCGGGTATACTGGAAAAAGGGCTGCTGCTCAAGCTCAGGTTTGGACTGGACCAGTATATCAACCTCCGCCCGGTAAAACTTTATCCCGGAGTGGAAACTCCTCTTGCCAACAAGAAGCCCCAGGATATAGATTTTACTGTAGTAAGGGAAAATACCGAAGGTCTTTATGTGGGAACCGGGGGGTTCTTCAAAAAAGGCACGCCCGATGAAATCGCTGTACAGGAAATGCTCAACACCCGGAAAGGGGTGGAGAGGTGCATCAGGTTCGCTTTCAAATATACCAGAAAAAGAAACCAAAGGAATAAGCTGACCCTGTGCGCAAAGACCAATGTTCTTACCTATGCACATGACCTGTGGGACAGGACCTTCTGGGAGGTGGCAGGGGAATACCCTGATATCCAGGCGGACTATGCCCACGTTGATGCTATTACCATGTGGATGGTCAAAAACCCGGAATGGTTTGATGTGATAGTGACCACCAATATGTTCGGGGACATTATCACAGACCTGGGAGCCATGATCCAGGGGGGTATGGGGGTTGCAGCAGGAGGTAACATAAACCCAGAGGGGACCTCCATGTTTGAGCCGATCGGGGGCTCTGCACCAAAGTACACCGGAAAAAACATGATAAATCCCCTAGCAGCAGTAGCTGCAGTACAGATGATGCTGGAGTTTCTGGGTGAACAGAAAGCAGCGGGGGCTGTGGAAGATGCAGTAAAGTCTGCTGCTGTTAAACTCAAAAGCATGTCAGCAGGGAAGATGGGCTACAGCACCTCTGAAGTAGGCGACCTTATTGCGCAAAACATTAAAAAAGAGGCATAAGAGTGCACCATGCCAATTTCCCTCCCGGGGAACTGTGGTACGAGTTTGCCAAATATCCCGGGAGAAAAAATCAAGAGAAGCTTTAATCCTAATTGAGGAGGAAAAAATATGAAAAACATCCTTCAGGATATATTCAAAGCTGGGATAGGGCTGAGCAGAATTACCAGGGAAAATGTGGAAAAAGTATTCAACGAACTTAAGAAAAAAGGGGAGATGAAAGAAGAGGAAAGGGAGTTCTTTATTTCCAGAACCATGGAACAGCTTGAAAAAAGAAGAAAAGAAGCAACTGGAAAGCTTCTTAAATCTCTCAATCCCAATAAAGAAAGGATTGATGAGCTGAATAAAAAAATTGACCAGCTGGTACGGGAAATCAACACCCTTAAAAAAGAACAAAAGAAACCAGAATAAAACCGGTTGAATCTTCGGCAGGAGCCCAGATGCATTTCATACACAGAAAGAGCTTGGGAATCAATCAAAACGCTCCTGCCAGAGTATTTCGCGTTCGAGTCCCAGTTTCTTGAACCTGGCTCTCTGAAATATCAGCACCACCACCATATACCCGTTGGTAAAAAAAGTTACTGCAGGAAATATCCACGATATTCTATCAAGCAGGCC
>JBMCUI010000074.1:0-9611 GCA_048622675.1 Spirochaetota bacterium
GGCCCGGACATCCCAGCTGCAGAACGCCAGGGAATGGCTGGCCCGGACTGAATCCAGGCTTACCAACCTTTCCCGGAACGCCGAGAACCTGGTGAATGAGCTGAAGGCCCTCACCCAGGTGCAGGGAAAAGAAGCAGCCGGCACCCAGGGACAGCGGAAAGCAGCAGCTGTCTCCCAGGAATCGGAGAACAAGGTTAAAACAGTGCTTACTCTTTTTGAGCAGAAATGGACCATTCCGGAAATATGCAAAGTGACCAAGATGAGCAGGGGGGAAGTGGAGCTGATACTGGAGCTGAACAAGTAACCCGAAAGGAGCCGTTCACAGGTGGGAGTAGAGACAGTATGCGAAGGCGGAGTGGGCGGCAGTGCGACTGTTTATATCCAGCTGAGGAATAGTTTTCCAGGTCTCGGGGGCACTATCTACACCGAACAGGATTTTGTGGTCGCCTATAGAGTGCCTTCCGGAGTTGCTCTGGGACCTTTCTCGGTTGAAAGGAAGCAGAATCAAATCTACGATCCTGCCGTTTTGGACAAGAAAGCAATTGATGCACTTCATATGTTTCTGCGGCATGCTTTGATAAAAAAGCTGGACGATTATTTTTTCAGAAAAGGCCTGTACAAGTTTGCTCACATACCCAGGCCTCTGGGTTCCACTGCCAACGGAGGGTATTTATACGAATGGGTGCACGGCACCGAGGGATTTTATTCGCAGTATTACGATGATGAGGCCGGATTTGAGGTTCCTGTAAAAATTGACGAATGGGATACAGCAGCAAGGTGCTTCCAGACTGCCGGAATTTATATTTTTTATGATATAGCTGACTCCGATGACGGGAGGTACACAAAAAATATAATTGTACAGGAGCCCTCCCTTTCCACATACCCTGAGCATATCACCAAATTATGGAAGAGGATAGACTTCGGATACGAGAGTCTGCCTGTTGATTTAGAAAAGCTGACCCGGTTTTTGGAAAAGAACAACGCCGAGCTCAACAGGTACTTGAAGCCGGAAAGAGTAAAAATGATGGAGCTCATTGTAGATTTTTTACAGAGAGACCTCCGGATTGATAAGAGCTCAAGATTTAAGCTGCTTACCTCTCTGGTTAACATGTTCAGGCTCTCCACCACAGAGCATATGGGAGTGCAGGGTAGAAGTTCAGTGGAAGAGCTTAAAACATGCAGAGCAAAGCTCCTGAAGCCCCATGAAAAGCAGCACCTGCAGGAAGTAAGTTTTACCAAAAAGCTTCAGCAGAGTGAAAACTCTTTACTGGAGCTGGAAATCCGCTCCGGTTTCAGAAGCATCGATGGAGTAATTTTCACTCTGCAGGAGATACCGGTAGGCAGAATAACCTATATTCAGGAGGCGGATGCCAGGATAGGGTTTAGAATATTCCTCAGACATTTTATTGCAAAGAAGCTGGAAAATGCATTTATGTCAGAAGGAAAATACAGCTATGCTCATATTCCCAGGCCGCTGGGTTCGGAAGGAAGGTCCTACTACTATGACTGGGCATGGGGTGAGCCAAGGTGCACTCACAGCCTTATCAGGACCAGCAAACAGGGTGATATACACAGAGGACTGAGCGAGTGGTATGAGTTTGTTTGTTTCTTTGAACAGGCAGGTATAGATTTTAAAAGCAGACTTTCCCTGACAGCTTCCATACATAATCCGGGAAAGGAAGTGATTAAGCATATAATAGTGAGACAGCCATACAGTGAAAAAGAAGATATATATATTTCCAGGTTGTGGAAAAGGGTTAATTTTCATGAAAACGGTACACCTATTGATTTTAAAAAACTGGAACATTATCTGGTTGAAAAAGAAAATTACCTGAGAAAGTATCTTGCGCCGGGAAGGTACGAAACCATGCTTGTGGCTGCCAGGTACCTTAGGGGAGAAAAACTGCTTCCTTCTGAATACCAGGAATTAAAACAGGGAGTGCATAACTACCGGCTTTCTGCGCTCCGTCATCTCAACCACTATGGGTTCGGACCGCCTCCTCGGGGGTTTTCCGACCTTCAGGTTAGTGCTGGGAGTTGAACTTTTCAATGTACTCTCCTGCGTTGTAGGCAGCAAAGGCTCCGTCCCCCACGCAGGTTGCCACCTGCCGCAGACAGGTGTCCCTGCAGTCACCGGCTGCAAATATGCCTTTTTTGGAACTGGAAAGGCACTCATCTGTTATTATTGCCCCTTCCGGTGTTTTGTTTATATCCACAAAACCGGTATTGGGTGTATGTCCTACATAAATAAAAACTCCGCTTACCTTCACCGGTTCCTTACGGGATGTCTGAACATTTTTCACCACCACCTCTTCCACCTTCTGTGAACCCCTTATTTCTTCCACCACACTGGTCCAGATGATATTTATTTTTGGGTCGGAAAAAGCGCGGTCCTGATGGACCTTCTCTGCTCTGAGCTGCTCTCTTCTGTGAATAAGGTGTACCTTTTCGGCCATCTGGGTGAGGTAAAGGGCCTCTTTAACAGCAGCATCCCCTCCTCCTACCACTGCTACCTGTTTGTCTCTGAAAAAGGGACCGTCACATATTGCGCAGTATGAAACCCCCCTGCCTGTAAAATCCTTCTCCCCAGGAACCCCCAGTTTTTTTGGCCGTGATCCGGTTGCGATAATCACTGCAACAGCTGGATACCGGTTGTCTTCGGTAACTACCAGGTGGGTATTTCCCTCCGAGGTTATGGTGGCTACTTCCTCATAGCGTATTTCCACATCGAACTTTGCCGCATGCTCTTCGAACCTGGCCATGAGGTCCGGACCGCTTATGCTGGGGAAACCTGGGTAATTTTCGATTACATCTGTGAGCATAAGCTGGCCTCCGGAGGCCATTTTCTCTATGACCAGGGTTTTCAGTCCGGCCCTTTTTGCATATATAGCCGAAGTAAGCCCTGCTGCTCCTGCACCCACTATAATAACATCGTACAAAAACTTCTCCCCCTATGAAAAAATTTTGTCTGCGATACCCCGGGTCCACGGGGCATACCATCCATGTCCCCTCATATTGTCCTGGTAGAACCTCCTCAGGTCATCGATGTTCTTTACCAGGTACCACTCAGGCAGAAGTGCAATATCGTGAAGGCATCCGTGGAGGGACTCCATGGCCATGTCTCTGTTGGACTGGTCGTCAAAAAATATTTTATTCCATATGCTGCTGTACAAACCATTTCCATAGGCGTGTCTGGTCATTCCTATCAGGTAAAACATTCCGTTCTGCAGGGGACCCAGCACCATTTTCTTGTCGTTTCTCAGGATGTACAGGGCATCGTCCAGAAAATCCAGTGGAAGATGGGGGATGGAATGTGAAAGCAGTACCACCCTCTGGTATCCGCTGTTGAAAGCTCTGGTAAATACATGTCTTATTCTTTCCGGTTCGGTTTTACCTTTCTGGTATATCACATCAAACCCGGCCATGCTGTAAGGCTGGTAGCGCTCGACTGCGCAGTAAGGCACCAGGGCAATGCCCACATCTACGGTTTTTCTGGCTCCCCGGACCCTGGTCATAAGCATGGTGGTGTCCCTGTTGACATGCTGGCAAAAATCGCATTTCTGCCTGCTTTTAATATATCGAGAAATGGAATAATTAGGGCAGTTGTTCTGGTGCTCCTTCATAAAACCAATTACTGCTTCGCGGTTCATTTCTTTACCCCTCATCAGCCTGATGCTTCCAGTATTTCATTTCATAATATAAATAATATGTATAAAATCAAATTATTTCGGAATAAATAAATCAATATTTTAAATATCAGGAGTATTTCAGCTGCCGGTAGATCTCCTCTACATCTTCACGGCGGCACAGCTGGGTTCCGGAAGTCATCACTGCGGCAGTCCCTGCTGCCACCCCGTAGCGGAGGGCATCCTCGAGGGGTTTTCCCTGTGCAAGGCTGAACACCACTCCTGCTACCATGCTGTCACCTGCTCCTACCCTGCTTTTTATATGTACTGCCGGAGCCCTCAGGCGCAGAGAGTCTTTTTTCGATACCATTAAAACTCCCCCTGCTCCCAGAGATATTATCAGTACTTCGCACTTCCCCTCCTCAATGAGTTTTCTGCCCAGGTTCTCCTGGTGAGGTTCGTCCATTGCCTCTTCACCTGTAAGGTCTTTCAGCTCTGTCCTGTTTGGTTTGAGCATGTATACACCTGCCTTTGCACCCAGATGAAGGGCCTTTCCTGAAGTGTCCAGGATCAGTCTGCTTGCTGTTTTTCGAGAAATTTCGGCCACCCTTGCATAAAAATCCACCGGTAATCCGGGGGCAAGACTGCCGCTGGCTACCACATAACCTCCCTGCGGTGCTATCTGTTCATACTTCTGTAAAAACCTCTCTAACTCTTCTTCATTTATTATCGGCCCCGGCATCCCAAATCGAAACTGTCTACCGGAGGACTGTTCAACTATCATAAAATTTTCCCTGGTGGGCTCATGGATATCCACAGGATGATTATTAAGGTTTTCCTTTTCCAGCAGATGCTTCAGCCTCTGCCCGTTCCACCCTCCTGCGGTGAAAAGAGCATCCGATTTTCCGCCCATAATCGCAGCAGCCCGGGATACATTGATCCCCCCCCCGCCTGGTTCGTGGACAGGCAGTGAGCATCGAAGTTTCTTATTGGCAACCACCTGCTGTACACTGGAGCTGGTATCAATGGCAGGGTTGACAGTCACGGTAAGGATATTTTCCATATGGTTTCTCCTCAGGGAATTATCCTGTTTCTATCTCTGGGGAAAATGGATGCTTCCCGTATGTTGTTAAGACCGAGAATCTGAGCAGTAAGTCTTTCCAGACCTATGGCAAGGCCTCCATGGGGAGGCATTCCGTAGGCAAAGGTTTCCAGGTAATACTCAAAGTCAGCTATGTTGAGGCCTTTTTCTTTAAAGGCATTAAGTATCATCTGATAATCATGTATCCTCTGCCCTCCTGTGGTAATTTCCAGGCCCCTGAAAACAAGGTCAAAGCTTCTGGTAAACTCGGGGGCTTCCTGCATGGGCATGGTGTACACCGGCCTCTTTGAGCGGGGATACTGGGTAAGAAAAAGGAGTTCGGTGCCGTAGTTTTTTTTGGACCATTCAGTGATGCGCTTTTCGTCTTTGGGAGTAAGGTCCAGTGCTGTTCGCTTGGTGCCGTAGTCCTGCTCCAGTATGGAGCAGGCTTCCTGTATGGGTATTCTGGGTATTTTGCCCGGTACAGGAAGGGACTGGTGAAAAGCTTCCAGGATATAGCTGTATTCTTTGTTTATTCTATCGAATAAATACAGAATAAACTCTTCCTCCATGTCCATCACATCATGCTCATCTGTGATAAAACCCATTTCATAGTCCAGACTCACATACTCATTGAGATGACGGGAGGTGTTGTGTTCTTCTGCCCTGTAAACATGGCCGATTTCAAAAACCCTTTCATACCCTGCTCCCACCAGCATCTGCTTGTAGAACTGAGGTGACTGGGCCAGATAGGTTATTTTTTCAAAGTAGTCAACACTGAAAAGCTGGGTTCCTCCTTCTGTTCCGGTAGCTATGATCTTGGGGGTGCATACCTCAGTAAATCCTTTTGACTGCATAAATGTCCTGAAGCTGTCAATAACAGCTGCCTGGAGCTTGAAGATCAGGTTTCTTTTAGGATTCCGGAGCGAGAGGACCCTGTGATTGAGCATTGTTTCCAGCTCCAGTTTCTGGTATTCAGCCTTCTCGTTGACAATTATAGGGAGGGGTTTTGCAGGTCTGGACAGCACCTCCAGTCTGTCCAGTTTCAGCTCTATGCCTCCTTCTGCCCTGCTGTCCCTGGCAATACTGCCGCTTGCGAGAATAACTGTTTCATTTCGGAGGTCATGCTCATTTACCATCCCCCCGTTTGTTACTATCTGCAGTATACCGGTCCTGTCCCTTAATAGTACAAAGGTAATTTTCCCCTGGTTTCGAATGCTGTGCACCCAGCCGCCTACAGTAACATGTTCTTCGATGCAGTTCTGGAGCTGGTTGATATAGGTTCTCTGCTTCATCTGATCCACCGTTTGTAAATTAAATGGCAATTTAAAGGGATGCATATGTATTGTCAAGCCTTAAAATTGTATACATTCACTACTCGTTGTGCAGCCTGCCTATAATATAAGAAATAATGGGTGGGATACAAAACGGTAATACAAAATCCGACCGGGAGATGACCACGGTGATGATGGTGGAAAAATCAATTTTTTGTGATAATGCACCGGCATGACTGAAAGATTCAATCTGTTTGATATACATAGGGCATTATGCCAATAGAATTGTAGGTTACGCTTCTGGGTATGATATTACCATACCCGTTTCTGAACCCGTACAGTTCTGCAGGCACAGCCAGATTTATCACAGGCAGGTTTTCTCTTATTATTTCCTGGTACTGGAAGTAGAACTTTTTTGCTTTTTCAAACTCCCAGGTAGTCCTCCCCATAGCAAAAAGCCGGTCAATTTTTTTCTCCCATTCAGTACAGGGCCGCTCCTGGTAAGGATGCCATAAATGAAGGGGACCGTCGGACTCCCATACCCATGAGGACTGGTTCGGCTCAATGCTTCCCTCTATGCCTACAATAACCGCCTCCCACTCGAAGGTGTCCAGCAGTCTGGTAAGCAGCACGTCGTAGTCAACAAGCTGGAGGCGGGCATTTATTCCCGCCTGCTTCAGGCTCTCCTTTATCATTTTTCCCATTTTTACTCTGAAAGGGTTTTTTTCATTGGTAGTTATGGTAAAACTGAAAGGCTCCCCGGATGGAAGGTCCCTGTACCCGTCTTCATCCACATCTTTCAGCGGTATCTGCGCAAAAAGGTTTTGTGCCTTTTCGGGGTTATGGGAGTAGGGCTCCAGGTTCTGATTATAGAATGGGGAGACATTTCTTTCAGAAGATGGGGCAGAGGATGCGTACCCCTGGTAGGTTTCCTGTATCAGAGCCTGATGGTCTATAAGAGAGGCAACTGCTTTTCTGAATATAATATTGTTAAAAATTTCCAGTTTTTTCTTATCCACTCCTTTGGGGTTGAGGTTGAAGCACAGAAAGTGGCTGCTGTTGAGGGTCTGGCCTCCGTAATAAATCCGGTAGCGTCCTTCTTTTCTGTTTTCCAGCAAAGTTTCGAAATCACCGGAGTGGATATCAAAGTCTTTCACCCTGTAAAAATCCATCTCTCCAATCTGAAATTTCAGGTTTTTGGATTCACTGTCCACATTCAACAGCTCGATAATCTCATCGAGGTATGGCATGCCTTCCAGATACCCTGGTGCTTTCCTGGGGCCATAGTATGGGTTTCTGGCAAGTTTGAGGTATTCTCCTTTTTTGAGCTCTTTGATGCGAAAAGGTCCTGTACCCACAATCCAGCCCAGGTCACTGTTCAGGCTTCCCCATCTGTTGTTGAAGGCTTCGATGCCCTGTTTTTCTATCAGAGGAGCAAGTATATGGCTGGGAAGGATTTCCAGTCGGGTGAAGGTGTACAGAAAAGGACGGTAGGGAACAGGAAGATCAATCCTCACTGTATAATCGTCGATTCGGTGAACGGAGATCATCTGGTCCCTTATCTTTAAAACTTCGGTCTTCCTGGAGTTTACATCGGGGTTCATGTATATTTCTTCAAAAGAGAACAAAACATCTCTGGCTGTGCAGGGAACACCGTCTGAGAACCTGGCATTTTTGTCCAGATGGAATACCAGTGAATAGCCGTCATTGGTTGTGTAGTAGGAGGCGGCGATTCCTTCCCGGACAGCCCCGGTCAGGGGGTTCAGGTTTAAAAGACCTTCGAAAACAAGGTTCAGGGTGGCGTATACAGAGGGTGAGCGGGTGGTTACAATGTTCAGAGTGTCCAGCTCCTGGATGTCCGCCCTTATGAACGAGCCTCCCCTGGCCCCCCGGCTGAATGACAAATCCGAGTTATCAATAACCCCTTTATAGGCAGCCTGTTCCATGGAGGGGGGAGTAGTTTCTTTGTCCTGGCAGCCTGACATGGATAGAACAAGGAAATATGTTAAACTGAGGATAACGAGGTATGTATACCAGGTTTTTGAATGCCGGGAATAAAATAATGGTTTAAACATGGATATTAGTGTATTTTTCTCTGCAGAAGGTATTAAATTTAGGTGTGGCAGTCAAGATGAATCGGGTTATACTATATGCAGCTCCTGTAAAGAAATAAAAAGAGTCCATTATCTACACATGAAAAGATCACTGTTTTCGATACCGGGTGCTGTTATTTTCCTGCTGCTGTTTTTTCTTTTCCCCTGTATAGTACTTGGTGTTGAGGTCTCAGAAAAGAAAGATATTGCTATTTTCGGGGTTACCCGCTACTCCTACAATATTCCTGATGAGGTCCTGGGGTACACCGATACATCCATCAACAACGTGTTCACCAACCTCAAGAGGTTCTCTGTTCTGGGATACGGGGACTACAGGATTAAATCAGGCGACATCGACAGTTTCATAGAAAAGGTCCGTGAAATAAAGGCCCGGCAGGCAGTCCGGGAAGGAACCTATGACCAGAAGTTCGGTACTGTGGTTATCAAGGCTGAAGACTTTGAGAGAATTGTCAATTCATTTCTGGTGGTGATACCCTCACTTTCCAGCTACACTGTGGATGTGGAGCGCTCTGAGGTCCCCTCGGGTTTTACCACCTATGTGGTAAAGAACTACACGGTGGATATTGTTATTGATATAAGCTTTGTAAATGTCAGGGAAGGAAAAAAGGAGGAATGGATAAGAATATCCGGCTCAGGTGCCAGCGGCAGTCTGGACAAAGCTGCAAAACAGGCGGTGGACGGCGCTGTATCCATGCTTTCCTACAGGATCCGGCAGATCGATGCTTTCAAGATCAAGTCCGGGGTGATACGGGTAAGTGGGGACAGCATCTACTTTGAGCTGGGAAAAGACCTGGGGGTAAGGCCTGGGGACGAGTACCAGGTTATGAGCAGGGTTAAAATGGGAAAATCCGAAAGAACAGTACGGATGCCCACCGGCCTGATCAGGGTAAAGAAGGTGTACCCGGACATGTCGGTTGGGCGGATAGTGATGCAGAAGGAGAAAATAACCGAGGGGGACCAGCTGGTGGAGGTAGCCAGGCTGGGGGCCCAGCTGTCCCTCAACGCAGGAGTGATGAAGGTGGACATCCCGGACATGGACTACCAGATATTTCTGGTGGATGACAATCCCGACCCATCTGACGGTTGCTACTACATAGACCTGAACCAGTCCCAAAAGAACTATGCCCCTCTGACAGGTTTGAGGATATCCAAAAATTTGGGGTACCGGTTCAAAGGGGTTCTGGATGTGGGGGCCATGCTGAACTTTCCTCTGTTCGGGGGCCTGGGGGAGGCAGGTGTGGCAGCTTCGTTTTTCTTTCGAAGGCTCAGTCTGGACCTTCTGGCCCAGGGAGGGCTGCTGTACATGACCACTTTCGGCAGGGACCTTGAGCGATCAGGTGACGTAAATGCAATATGGATCGATAATACTGAAATTGAATTTGATGACGACCCGGTGCTGAACATCTATGGCGCTGCAGTGGGCCTGAAGGGAGGGGTATCGCTGAACTGCCTGCTGAAGTCCTCCGTCTTTATAAGGGCGGGGGTAAATTACAGGCTGTATACCCCCATAAAGGAC
>JBMCUI010000075.1:0-9417 GCA_048622675.1 Spirochaetota bacterium
GAAAAATACCGTTGTAGGCCAGAAGGTTGGGTAGCAGTCTGATTGTACCCTTCCTGGTTAAAAAGAATGAACGGATGATATCTATCCTCTCTTTTTTGCAGAAGAGGACGAAGTCCCGGACGCTTAAAAAGTGAAGGTTTGGGGTGTCGTACCAGGTGAAAGGCAGGGAGTGGGTTACCGGTACCCTTCCCCGGAGTGTTATCTGGAAGCGGGCGCTCAGGTGGCAGAAATTGGGGAAACCAATGATCACCTGGTTTCCTATTTCGAGTGCCCTGAGTATAGCCATCCTGGGGCTGTGGACCTGCTGCATGGTCTGGTTGAAGATTACATAGTCGAAGAACCCTTCCGGGTAGTCACTGAGGCCGGAATCGATATCTTCATGGGATACGCTGAGGCCTTTTTCAAGACACTTGTAGATAGCCTGCTCGCTTATCTCTATTCCATAACCTTGGATCAGCCGTTTTTTTGTTAGAAAGTGCAGCAGCTCTCCTTCCCCGCAGCCCAGGTCGAGCACCCTGGTCCCGGGCCTGATAAGAGAGGCTATGATTTTGTGGTCCAGCCTCAGCCTGTTTTCTCTGCTGAGGGTCCTTTTCTCAGAAATCAAAACTCCTCCTGGATGCCCTTTTTTCTCAGCTGCGGATTTGACTGCTTCTGGTCTTTTAGTTTTCATACTTTGCATATCATTTTTATCCAGGTTGTGTGTTCAATGCATGCAAGGTGCTGTTTTGTGCTCTTTTCAGAAAATGGGTTATCAGTCGGGTCTGCTCCTCAAACTCCAGCAGAAAGGCGTCATGGCCGTAGTCTGAGGAAATTTCACAGTATGAGACGTCAATGCCGTTCATTTTCAGGGCCTTTACTATCTGCTTTGACTGATAGGGTGGATACAGCCAGTCGGAGCTGAAGGCAATGAGAAGGAACTTTGTCTGCTTCACATCTTTGAATACCTGAGTAAGCGGCAGATCCCGTGGTAGATCAAAGTAGTCCATAGCCCTGGTAATATACAGGTAGGAGTTCGGGTCGAAGCGCTGGATGAAGCTGTTGCCCCTGTACTTCAGGTAGCCCTCCACTTCAAATTCCTGTGCGAACTCATAGCCGTATTCCTTCTTTTTCCTCAGCCTTCCGAACTTCTGCTCCATGCTTCTGTCGCTCATGTAAGTGATGTGCCCTATCATTCTTGCAACAGCCAGCCCTCTGGAAGGTGACTGACTGCCGTAATAATCTCCTGCTTTCCAGTTGGGGTCTGACATTATAGCCTGTCTGCCGACCTCATCAAAAGCTATCTGCTGGGCTGAGTGCTTGCAGGTGGCAGCAATAGGGATACAGGAGGAAACCAGGCGGGGGAACGAGACCGCCCATTCCAGTGCCTGCATTCCTCCCATTGAACCTCCGGTAACACATAAAAGTCGTTCTATCCCCAGATAGTCCAGAAGCAGCTTCTGCAGTCTTACCATATCATTTATAGTCACCACCGGGAAGCTGAGCCCATATGGCTTTCCTGTGCGGGGATTTATCGAGCCGGGTCCTGTGGTCCCTTTGCAGCCTCCCAGAATATTGGAGCATACCACAAAATACTTTCTGGTGTCAAAGGCCTTGCCCGGTCCTATCATATCGTCCCACCACCCTGGTCTGTCCTCGCCCCTGTGGAAGCCTGCTGCATGTGCATCTCCGCTGAGAGCGTGGCATACCAGTATGGTGTTGTCCCTGCTGGTGCCCCGCTGTCCGTAGGTTTCATAGGCAATGGTAGGCTGGTTTATCACGGCTTCGCTTTCCAGCCTGAAGGGCTGCTGCAGTTTAACATATCTGGTCTCAACAGTTCCCACTGAATGGTTCAATTTCAAGCTCCTCCATTACCTTAAAAATCCATATGGGAAAATCATCATTTTTTACACTGGTTTTACATTGGCAAATTATATAAAAATAATATTAAAGTAATAAGATTTATAAGATTATAAACAAAATTGAAAAGAATGTCAAGGAAAAACCAGCTGAATGGACTGTTAATTTAACCCTTGACATAAGGGTAAAATGGAATTACAATAATACCTTAGGGGGGTAGGGTATTTTACCCATTTTTTGTGAGCATGGAATTTGTTGGTATAGAAATAGAACTGTGCATCTGAAAATTATTCATAACAGGAGGAATTATAAATGAAATATATGAATGAGCAACCTGAACATTCTTCAAACCAGCATAATGAGGCAGCTCATCAGGGCCACCATGCACACATGGTGAGGGATTTCAGAAAACGATTCTGGGTTTCTCTGGCCATAACCATACCTGTTCTCCTGTGGACCATCTCAGCAAAGGTGACCGGGTTATAGTTAAACCTGGAGAGAAGGTTCCCACCGATGGAGAGGTAACAGAGGGGAATACTTCTGTAAATGAGGCTATGATCACCGGTGAGTCTAAACCTGTGGTAAAAACTCCATCCTCCGAAGTAATAGGGGGCTCGGTGAACGGAGAAGGTTCTATTACTGTGGAGGTGGAGAAGTAATAGGCAGGGTAAAAAACCCGGCGTGCGTCAACAGAATAATAAGCAAGGAGGAATATCATGGCAAAGAAACAAAAAGACCCGGTATGCGGGATGATGGTCAAGCCCCGCAAAGCTGCAGCAACTTCTGAGTACAAAGGAAAGACCTACTATTTTTGTGCCAGAGGCTGCAAAGAAGCTTTTGATGAAAATCCAGAAAAATATTTGACCGGCAAGGGGAAAGAACATGATGAATGATGAACAGAAAAATCAGGTGCTGTCAAGGCTGAAAAGGATTGAAGGCCAGGTGCGCGGTCTTCAAAAAATGGTTGAAGAAGACCGCTACTGCATTGACATTATTACCCAGACTGCATCCGTAGTTGCTGCTCTTCACGGAGTGGAAGACTTTGTAATGGAGCAGCACCTCCAGACCTGTGTAACGGAAGCCATTCGCAGGGGTGATATGGACCAGAAGCAGCAAAAAATAGACGAGATTATGAATGTTCTTTCCAGGTTCAGAAGGACCGGTTGAGTGGAGGAGAAAATATGTCAGAACAAAAGAAACAATTAAAAATAGAAGGAATGCACTGTGCCAGCTGTGTTTCCACAGTGGAGAAAGCATTAAAAGGAGTTCAGGGCGTATCTGATGCCAGGGTAAACCTGGCAACAGAGACTGCTCTGGTCACCTATAGTCCCGACCAGGCAGAGGAGTCTGATTTTGCCTCTGCAGTGGACAGAGCAGGGTATAAAGTGGCATCAGCTGAACAGGAAAAAGAAGAAACATCCATGGACCGGGACCAGAAGAGAATGGCCCTTGCCAGAAAGAGGATGTGGCTGGCCTGGGCAGTGACCATTCCCATTATTCTGTGGATGATTCCTGAAATGGTGTTCGGCTACCATTTTCTGGGAAAGATTGGTTTTGATGCAGGGATGCTGGTACTCTCAGGTGTAGTTCTTTTTTATCCCGGAAAAAACACGCTTGCCAGTGCCTGGAAGTCAGCTGTAAACCTTTCCCCCAACATGGACGTGCTTATAGCCATGGGAACCCTGGCCTCTCTGGCCACAGGCATGGTTTCCCTGGTGAACCAGTTTGGACTGCCCCCCCCATTCAGTAATTTTGCAGGGGTGGCAGGAATGATTATGGCTTTCCACCTGACCGGCCGGAATATAGAAACCAGGGCAAAAGGCAGGGCGTCGCAGGCGATTAAAAAGCTTCTGACACTGGGGGCCAAAGAAGCGACCATTGAGCAGGAGGGGAAGGAGCAGAAAATCCCCGTACACCAGCTGCAGGAGGGCCACATTATGGTGGTCCGTCCCGGTGAGAAGGTCCCCACCGATGGGGCGGTGATAAGCGGCCGGAGCAGTGTGGACGAGTCCATTGCTACCGGTGAATCGATGCCTGTAGAGAAAAAGAGGGGGGATGAGGTAATCGGTGCAACAATTAACAAAAACGGCCTGCTGCGTGCCCGCGCCACCAGGGTGGGAAAACAGACCTTTTTGAGCCGGGTGATTAAAATGGTGGAGGAGGCCCAGGGCTCCAGGGTCCCTATTCAGGCTTTTGCAGACAGGGTTACCTCGGTGTTCGTGCCCATAGTCATAGGGACAGCTCTGCTGACCCTGGCCATGTGGCTGGTATTTCCTGGATTTTTTGGAGCAGTGGCTGTATGTGCCTCGGGGTTTATGCCCTGGGTCAACCCTGAAATGGGACCGGTGGCTCTGGCGCTTTTTGCCGCCATTGCTGTACTGGTGATTGCATGTCCCTGTGCACTGGGCCTGGCAACCCCTACCGCTTTGATGGTGGGCTCGGGAATGGGTGCAGAAAATGGGGTGCTTATTCGCAGGGGGGCAGCCATCCAGAGAATGAAGGATGTTACCACCATGGTGCTGGACAAAACCGGTACCATCACTGAAGGTGAGCCGGGAGTGACCGATGTACTGCCCCTCAATGGATATTCGGAAGAAGACCTGGTGCATTTCGCAGGTTCAGCTGAAGCAGGCTCGGAACATCCACTGGGAAGGGCTGTTGCTGAATATGCCAATTCTACAAACGGTTCACTGGCGGCTGCAGAGAGTTTTGAAGCGAAGAGCGGAAGCGGGGTAAAAGCGGTTATAAAGGGCATCAGAGTACTGGTTGGAACAGAACGTTTATTGCAAAGCTACCGGATTAATCTGGAAAAGTCCCAGCTGCATAAAAAAATGCAGCTGGAACAGGAAGCAAAAACGGTAATGCTGGTTGCGGTGGAACAAAAACTGGCAGGTATTATCGGTGTGGCGGACAGGCTCAAGCCGGACAGCAGGGATGCCATCCAGGAGCTGAAAGGTTTCGGGCTGGAGCCGGTTATGATCACCGGCGATAATGAAAGGACCGCCGGTGCTATAGCTTCTCAGGCTGGTATACAGAGAGTAATTGCCGGGGTTCTGCCCCACCAGAAAGTAGAGGAGATAAAAAAACTGCAGCAGAAGGGTGAAGTTGTGGCAATGGCAGGAGATGGTATAAATGATGCCCCGGCATTGACCCGGGCTGATATAGGAATTGCCATTGGTACAGGAACCGATGTGGCCATAGAATCAGGGGACATTGTCCTGGTCAAGGGTGAGCTGAGCGCTGTTGTAAAAGCGGTGAAACTGAGCAGGGCCACCTTCAGAAAAATAAAACAAAACCTGTTCTGGGCCTTTTTTTACAACGTGATCATGATTCCGGCTGCCATCCTGGGAGTGATGCACCCGGTACTGGCGGAAATTGCTATGGCCTTCAGCTCTGTAAACGTGGTTGCCAACTCCAGGAGGCTCCAGAAAGCAGACCTTCAGCCTGACTACCAAAAGGGAAAATGAATGGACCTTAACCCTGAACTGCACAGGATAACCAGGAACGAAGTCCCGGAGGCGGGCATATGTCTGGTAAATGCTTTTCTGCAAGACCCGTTTGCACAATGCTTGATACCCCATGGACCTGACAGGCGAAAACACCTCCGGGACCTGTTCAGATTTATGGCCAGGTACGGGATGCATTACGGCCATGTGTTTTCCACTTCTCAAAAAACCAGAGATATCTCCATCTGGTACCATTCTGATTACCTCAAAGTAAACTTTTTCAAAGCATTTCGTTCAGGATATTTTAATTTTCTCTTTAAGGCACCCCCTTACCTTGCACAGAGGTTCAAACAACTGGCAAAGGAGGTGGGAAAGTACCATTCCGAGCTTATTGATGTTCCTCACATTTATTTAAACGTTCTGGGTGTAGCCCCGGAGTACCAGAATAGAGGCAGGGGTTCAGCACATTTGAAAAAGGTACTGGACATAGTCAATGAACAGCAGCTTTCCTGCTACCTGGAATCATTTAATGAGAAGAACCTGGAGTTTTATAAAAGGTTTGGCTTCCAGGTATTGAAGGAATTCAGGGTTCTGGGTAAGCAGGTATGGGGTATGAAAAAGCTTCCCGAATAATTAGAAGCCGCGGAAGTATAAAGAATTCATCCATTTGACCTGGGGAAGCCTCCTTTTTAATGGTTCTTGACTCAGATGGGTTAATGCAGGTAAAGTTTATTACAATAAATAGTACGTGCAGTCGGTTTAGACACAGGGTGTATAACAGGAATGTTTTTTAAGCTTAAACCTCTCTTAAAAAGGGAAAAATGAGACCGATTTTTGATGCCCACACTCATCTTAATTACAGGAGCAGAAGCGAGTTCTTTAACCTGGCAGAAAAAGGCTACAGATGTGCAGTGGTGTGTGCCTACTATTTGATAAAACCCAGGAGTGCTGATACCCTTCTTGATCATTTTGATGTGATACTGAAAAAGTATACCGGTGATTTCAAGGGCCTCAGGTTGTATGCTGCAGTAGGGGTGCATCCCAGAAGCATTCCCCAGGAAGGTGTGGAGAAGGTGCTCAGGGAGCTTCCCCGCTATTTTGAGGATAAAAGAGTGGCTGCACTGGGTGAGGTGGGTGTGGAAAAAGGTACTGAAGAGGAAAAAAAAGTGTTGAAAAATCAGCTGGAGCTGGCAAAAGAACTCGGCACTCCGGTAATATTCCATACTCCCAGAAAGAATAAATATCAGATGCTGCAAGTGGGTTTGCGTATTCTTGCTGAGGTGGGGATAGACCCTTCACAGGTTGTGATTGACCACAATGATGAGAAAACTGCTGGTGAAGTCCTGCACAGAGGATATTACACAGGCTTGAGCATCCATTCAAAAAAGCTGGATACCGGCAGGTGCGGGCAGATTGTGCAGAAATACAGCAGTTTTTCCAATTCATTGATACTCAACTCTGATCTTGGATATGGAGCAGATGAGGTTTTTAGTCTGGTAAACACAGTGAATCATTTTGAAGATAACTTGGGAGAAGAGCTGCTGAGTAAAGTAACCTGCAAAAATGCTCTGGATTTCTTTGGGATTGAAGGATAAAAAGCTGCTTGAAACCGGGGTGCCCAGCCTGGGGAATAAAGTTGACAAATAATTGTTTAACAATCATCTTATGCTGTTCTTTGTGTTTGGAATAATTAATTTTTTATTTTTAATGAGTACAATGTCCCAGGGAATTTGTATGTACAGCTTGGGAATAAACAATCCAGGAGGAAAAAGGAATGCTCGAGAAATTTTTCGCTCCAGAGTCTGTTGCTCTTATAGGTGCAAGCCGCAGTCCGGGAAAAGTAGGGTATGATATTCTGAAAAATATGATTGACGGAGGCTATGAGGGAAAAGTTTACCCTGTAAATCCAAAGGCTGGTGAAGTCATGGGGATAAAATGCTACTCTGATGTGAGAGAAATTCCAGGTCAGTTGGACCTGGCGATTGTTGTTATACCATCAAAATTAGTCCCGGCTTCTGTAGATCAGTGTGCTGAAAAGGGAGTTCCGGCAGTAATAATTATATCAGCAGGATTCAGTGAAACAGGTGAAAAAGGGGCAGCACTTGCAAGGGAGCTGGAAGAAAGGATTAAGAAGTACAAACTCAGGGTTATTGGACCCAACTGCCTGGGAGTAATTAGCCTGCCTTCAAAGCTGAATGCCTCATTCTCAGGGCTTTTGCCTGAGCGGGGGAATGTAGCATTCATTTCCCAGTCCGGGGCACTGGGCACATCCATTCTTGATGTGGCTGTGGGTGAAAAGATCGGCATATCCAGATTTATAAGCTATGGAAATAAAATGGATATAAATGAGAGCGAGCTTATCCAGGCCCTTTCAGAAGACGGGGAAACCGATGTAATTTTGAGCTATATCGAAAGTATTGACAACGGCTCTCATTTTATGGGAGTTGCCAGTGAGGCTACCCGAAAAAAGCCGGTAATAGTTATGAAATCAGGACGTACCAGTGCCGGGGCAAGAGCAGCCTCCAGCCATACCGGTAGTCTGGCAGGCTCTGACAGCTCGTACGATGCTGCATTCCGGCAGTGCGGGGTCATAAGGGCCAGGACCATAACCGAGTTTATTGATTATGCAGTGGCATTTTCCTCCCAGAAGCCTCCCAGGGGTAATTCTGTGGCAATAGTAACCAATGCCGGAGGTCCTGGAATTATAGCTACCGATGCAATAGAGACCTCCAGGCTGGAAATAGCTGAACTCCAACCGGAAACTAAAAAAACACTGGCTGAAAACCTCCCTCCAGCGGCCAGTGTGCATAACCCCGTGGATGTGCTGGGAGATGCCGATGCTGAACGCTACGGCAGGGCACTTGAGATAGTGGAGCGCGATAAAAACGTTGATGCTGTTTTGATAATTCTAAGCCCCCAGACCATGACCGATATAGAGGGAACGGCAGAAGTGGTAACCAGGGCCGCCTCCAAGACAGATAAACCGGTGATGGCTTCTTTTATCGGCTCCAAAATGATGACCAGGGCTTACGAGATTATGAGAGGCAAAAAGGTCCCGGATTTTGTACAGCCTGAAAGGGCGGTTCGGGCCCTGGAGATGATGCTGGTGCATCGGCAGTGGAAAAAGAAGCCTGCTGAAAGAGTCCAAAAAATAGAAGGGAATAAAAAAGCTGTAGAAGAGGTAATAAGAGAGGCCCGTGAAAAGGGAATGAAAGCACTGGGGGAGAGGCAGGCCCGTAAGATTGTGGAATCCTATGGAATAAGGCTTCCCCGCAGTATTCACGCACCGGATGAGGACCAGGCAGTCAAAGCTGCAAAGGAAGTCGGGTTTCCGGTAGTGATGAAAATCTCCTCTGAGGACATACTCCACAAGTCTGATGCCGGAGGGGTTAAACTGGGGCTCAATGGAGAGGAGGAAGTAAGAAAAGCCTACAAAGAGATAAGGGATGCAGCTTTTTCCTACAAGCAGGATGCGAAAATCGATGGGGTGCTGGTACAGGAGATGGTGCAGGGGGGAACAGAAGCCATAGTGGGGATGAGTCGAGACCCCCAGTTTGGACCGGTGATTATGTTCGGACTGGGAGGAATATACGTGGAGCTGCTTAAAGATGTTTCCTTCCGGGTCGCTCCTCTGAAGAAGAGCGATGCAGGAGAAATGATAAATGAGATAAAAGCAGCTCAAATTCTGGAAGGGTTCAGGGGCACCAGGCCTTCTGACACTGAAGCCCTGAAGGAGTGCCTGGTACGGGTTTCCCAGCTGGCACTTGACCACCCAGAGTTTACCGAGTGTGACTTAAACCCCATCAAGGTGTTTGCACAGGGGGAAGGACTGGTGGCTGTGGATGTCCGCTTCGGCCTGAGGGATGTAAGTTGAGGGCAGTGCCTGATTAGGGTGAGGTAATGACGGCAGAACTGCTACGTTGCTGCTTCGGCCAGTCTGCGGCCAAGCTCTCTGCAGGCTTCCAGATCTTCGTTGCCGGGAGCTCCTCCTGCTGTCACTCCGTCGGTGGTCTTGTCCAGCCCAAAGAACACAAAAAACTTCTCGATTTGTCTGCATGCACCTGTTTCTCCAGGGTGCTCCGAGCTGAAGGCTGCGGCAGGCTTGCTGATCACCAGTTGATGCACACTCCAGGCC
>JBMCUI010000076.1:0-9324 GCA_048622675.1 Spirochaetota bacterium
GGGTATGTTGAATAATGACTATGTTCCCCTGTTCGATCATCCTGATTCTGTTTTACAGCAGATAGCAGAAACACCAGCTGCAGCGCTGGGTTCTATTCGACACAGACCTTCCAGAGAGGAGTGCCAAAAGATTTTTGAAAACTTCAAGAACATAGATGTAAGGTACTTCTTCTATATAGGGGGCAATGATTCGGCGGAAACAGCCTATATCATAAACAGCTTTGCTGCACAGGAAAATTATGATCTGCGGGTAATACATATACCCAAGACTATAGATAACGATCTTCTGGTTACTGACCACTGCCCGGGGTTTGGGAGTGCCGGACGGTATGTAGCCTGTGCTTTTATCGGCGACAATGAAGACAACCGGTCACTGAAAGGGGTAAAGATAAATGTGGTAATGGGGAGAAATGCTGGATTTTTAACCGCTGCCAGCATCCTGGCAAGACAGTTTTCCGAAGACGGCCCTCACCTGGTATATATGCCGGAGCTTCCTTTTGATCTGGATAATTTTCTTGCCGATATAGACAGAGTTTACCGAAAACACGGCAGGGCTCTTATAGCTGTGTCTGAAGGTATCAACAAACAGGGCATCTACAATGTAGAGCAGGGGAAAAAGCCGGATTATATATCCAAGCGGCTGGGTTCTCTGGTGAATATAAGACTTCCGGATAAATACATACCAAAGGGCAAAGGCAAGTCCATGGAGGTAGATTCTCACGGCAATGTGAGTTTGAGCGGCTCCTCCATGCTGGGAGACATACTGTCATTTATTATAAAAAACAACCTGGACATAAAAAGAGTAAGGGCAGATACTCTGGGGTATGCTCAGCGTTCTTTTCCACTGTCGATCTCTGAAATTGATGCACAAGAGGCCTACAGGGTTGGAGTAGATGCAGTGGCTTCTGCGGTGAAAGAAAATCTTGATGAAGGAAGCGTAGCTATAAAAAGAATAGACCAAAACGGGCAGTATGGTATTGAAACGTTTATTACCCCTTTACAAAGCGTACAAAAGCACACCAAGGCATTCCCTAAAGAGTGGATTAAAGAAGAGGGAAGTATAAACGAAAGGAATTTTCGGGATTATGTTAGTCCGCTGGTCGGCCCACTCCCTAGACCCGGAAGATTTGTTAAACCGTTATTCTGAGAAGCAAATGGATGTCTTTAATACATAAAAATAGGCTGCTTGTGGCAGCGGGTATCTCAATTGTCATACATGGAGCTGTGTTTATTTTTGTTGGAAACTGTTTGGTTTCGTCACTTCCGGAGAACCGGACAAAGTATCCACTGGTAGTGAGTATTACTCCAAACCCGGAAATCCACCTGGTTAATGAGAAAACTCCTGTCGCTAACCAGGATGACTCCACCGATAACACTAAAAATACTACCCAAGAGCAAAGACTATCAGAACAGGATGCTCCGGACCGGGAACAGCACAACAGGGACCAGCAAAAAGAACTTCCGGAAAAGCCAGAACCTGTTCGTTCACCGGCGATTGAAACTGCTGCTGTAGAAAAAAGTACTATTTCTCAGGATGTTCAGGATGTACCGAAAAAAATTAAATCATCTGAAACAATAATCCAAAACAATCCTGTGGTAAGGCCTCCTTCTGTAAGGAACAGGCTGTCCAGAGCTTCCCCTCTTCAGGAACAAGAAGCTGGTGTTAATAAAAGAACCTCATCAAATCCATACCCTTTGCTGAAAAGCAGTACGTCCGGCCCTCCTGTTTCCAGTAAAAATCCCGGCTCAAAGAGTAAACCTATTGGTAAAAAAATACTCGATAAAACCAACAATAGAATCAAAAATCATAATAAAGGGCTGCCGGTTGTTGCTCCTGATTACAGCAATAACCGAAAACCGGTTTATCCGGCTGCTGCCAGGGCCAGGGGATATGAAGGTACAGTTTTTCTCAGAATAGTAATTGATGATCAGGGCAGGGTACTAAGCTCCAGTATAGAAAAAAGCTCCGGCTACCGGATACTGGACCAGTCTGCTCTACAAACCTCCAGAGAGTGGGTTTTTGATCCAGCAGCAGCAGGACAAAAAAATATTAAGGCAGATGTAATAGTTCCTGTTTCTTTTAAAATCAGACAAGAATAATCTATATATGGATGAGAAGTATATACCGCTCTATTGAACTTTACTGGATATTATTTTCATACTAGATTATACTAAGTTTGCAGGATAAACTTTCAGTTCATATTACCGGGTGGTATGAAGATTTATTATGAAGAACCTTAACATTTTTTTGCTGATTATAATTTTTCTTTTCTCATTATGCTTTCCGTTCTCAGTGCTTCGTGCTACTGGTGGGGACCCGTTTACCCACTTTTCCATGGGGTACTATCACATGTACAACGGGGACCTGGAGAAAGCCAAGTCTCACTTTGAGCAGTGTCTTCAGCAGGAGCAGTGGCGTTCCTCCACTGTGTACACTATTCTGTCCAGGATCTGCAGCAATCTTGACCAGCAGCAGGAAGCAAAAAAATATGCCAGGAAGGCTATTCAGGTTGATCCTTATAACCAGGAATCACTTCGGTTTCTGGCATTACTATTGTACGAAGAGGGAGAGTATGAAAAGTCTCTTACGTATTTAAAACGTCTCAGTGAACTACAGCAGGGGGATATCCAGGTTCTGTTTTATCTTGCTGAAGTATACAATAAGCTTGGTCAAACCGAGGAATTAATCCGGGTTTATAAAAAAATCAATGCTATTGATCCCGAGATTTTGGATGTACATTTAAACCTGGGCCATCTGTATATTCAGAAAGGTCTTCTGGAGCAGGCCAGAAAGGAGTACCAGAAGGTCCTCGAACTTGACCCGGAAAACGAAAAAGCCATATTTTATCTTACCTATATTTACCTGAGCGAGGGTAAAACCGAAGATACCCTGAAGCTTTTCAAAAAACTGGATAAAAAGCAACTTTTAAATGACAGTATGCTGGAAGACTATGCGGCAAACCTTTTCGTGGAAAATCAGGACCCCCTTCCACTTATAGAAAAAATAGAAGATAAAGAGAACATAAAGCCTGCCACCAGAGGTATAATTTCCTATATAAGAGGTGACTTCCAGACCGCAAAACAATATTTTGAGGAAGCGGTCCAGAAAGACCAGGGAAACCTGGCAGCCTGCACTGGTTTAATCAGGATTGCCCAAAAAAAGAACAACCAGGATATGGAAAAGAAATGGAGATTTGTACTGGCAGGTAACTACTATGAGCTGGGTAGGTACCAGAAAGCACTGGATGAAGCCCTGCACATAAAAAGAATGGACCAGGAATATCTGGAAAACAGATACCTGCTGGGAGATGTTTACTCAGCAATGGGAAAAACCAGGCAGGCAATTGACCAGTATAGATATTTTGAAAAACATTCCCCAAACAAAGCAGATGTGTACCTTAAACTGGGTATTTGCTATGATGAGATTGAAGAGCACCGTAAAGCAATACAAAGCTTTATTTCTGCAGCCCGTATTTCTCCGGAAAATGACAGGATTTACTACTACCTGGGAATCGAATATAGAATACTGAAAGAGTATGAAAAAGCTGTTGATGCTTTTAGTAGAGCTCTGGAGCTGAAAGGAGATGATGCAAAGTACCTGTTTAACCTGGGTGTTTGTTATGAAAGGATGGACCAGATTGATAAAGCCATTTATTATCTGGACAAATCAGTAGGTCTGGATGATTCAAACCCTTCATCATTGAATTACCTGGGCTACCTACTTGCTGACAAAGGAATCAGGCTGCAGGATGCAAAAAAGTATATTGAAAAGGCTTTGTCCATGGACCCCCGTAATGGGGCCTATCTTGACAGCATGGGATGGGTGTGCTACAGGTTGTCCCAGTACCAGAAAGCAAAACAGTATCTGGAGCAGGCTGTACAGTATATTGATTTTTCATATCAGGAAAATTACCTGATACTGGACCACCTGGGGGATGTATACTACCAGATAGGACAAATCTCCGAAGCAGTTGAAGCCTGGGGAAAGGCTCTGGAAATAAAAGAAACTGAAGAGATATCAAAAAAAATTGAAAAAGCCAAAAAGGAACTGAAAAATTGAACTGCAGATTTTTTCTTTTATTTTTTTTAACCGGTATTCTTCTTACCTCATGTGCTGTAAAACCCCTGAAAAAAGAAGAAGTAAAAGAAAGGACCCAGCTCCTGCGAGGGAAGCTCAGTTCTTTCAATGAAAGAATAAACACCCTCCAGGGTGAAGGTATACTCATTTATAAAGAGAAGGACCAGGCAAAGAGTTTCAGGTATTCGGTGTTTGCCGATCAAAAAACCTCCAATTTCAGACTCGACCTGTATGATTTTGTATTCAAAAAACCTCTGGTTTCAATTGTAAAATCAAACTACCAGGTGACAGCTGTGGTCTATTTTAAAAAAGTTTATTACCGGACTATCTACGAGAGGCTGGATATGAAAATTCTTACTGGAATAGACATACCAGAAGACATTCTCCGGAACTCTTTGATGGGTATGGTTTACTATCCGGAAAACCCATCTAAGGTATACGCTGAAGGCTGCTGCAGTATCCATTTTGAGTCTAATTCAATGACACAGAACATTGTGTTCAACGACCAGCTTTTTCCAAAAAATATAGACTATGTTTGGCCTGAGCATTTTCTGTCCATAAACTTTAATAATTACTCCGTGCATGATACAGAGCCTTTTCCAGAAAAAATAAAGCTCAGCTCAGAAAACAGCGCAGTATCAGTGGAGATAAATTATAGAAAACTGACATTAAATGGAGTACTGGAAAAGGATAACTTCAATATAGACCCTCAAATTCTAAGCAGGTATACCAGGGCATATATTAATTAGCGCTGGTTGCATCCTGGATGGCTGGGTATTAAAATGCAGGTTATGAAGCTGCCTGGAAATAGGTATACCACACAGATAGATTTTTGGCCGGGGATTCCAAACTGTGGAAAAATTGATACTATTGATGTGTATATTTTTCAACACTATATTTACTGCAGACAACCCCCGCTGTAGTGTACTTATAATTCCTAAAATAAATAGATTTAAAAAGATGTGATCATGGTAAAATGGTATTGTTTTTGCTTATATAAAAGAAAAAAACGGACGAAGGTAAAATATGTTTTTTCAGACCACCATCAGGGACAGTATTGAGCTGAATGGTATAGGACTCCACAGTGGAAAAAAGTCTACTGTTTATCTAATGCCTGCACCGGTAAGTACAGGAATAGTATTTGTACCGTATAAGGAAGACAAGGAAAACAGTATAAGGGTATACATTGACAACCTGCTTCATTCCAATAATGCCATAACCATAGGAAATGACAGCTTCAGTATTAAAACTATAGAGCATTTTATGGCAGCTTTTTATGCTCTGGATATTACAAATCTGTTTGTGGTGGTGGACGGGACCGAGCTGCCTATTCTTGACGGGTCTTCGAACCAGATAGTAGAATCAATTCTGGAAACAGGCTCTCAGGTACAGAATGCTTTTTATGAAATATTTTATCTTCCCTATCCTATATGGATTGAAGAGGACGGCAGCTATTTAATAGCCCTCCCCAGCAATAATTTTAAAATTACCTATACTATAGATTTTAGCTTAAAAAGCAGTGCAGTGGGAACGCAGACAGCTCATTTTAATGTCACCAAAGATACGTTCATAAATGAACTTGCATCAGCCAGGACCTTCGGATTTTTGGAAGATATTGATTACCTTAAGGCAAATAACCTTGCTATGGGCGGCAGCCTTCATAATGCCCTGGTGTATACCAGGGACAGGTTAATAAACGAAGACCTCAGGTTTACCAATGAATGTGTACGGCATAAAATATTGGACCTCATCGGTGATCTTTCCCTGGTAGGATACAAGATGATGGGGCATTTTATTGCCCATAAATCAGGTCATTCCATGGACATGGCCCTGGTAAAGAAAATTGATCGTATTATAAAACGCAGAAAAAAAACTCCGGCGATATCCAGGGAACTTCTGGAAAAAAGAAACAAAGAATTTAAGGAATTCAAAAAAAGAATGAACCTTTAGTTCAAAAAGCCTTTATCTTAAAGGTCCCTCCCAATCCAACCGTTAAAAACCGGTCAAACAGGTCCAGGGTATAAAACTTGAACTCCATAAAATCTGTTAATCTCAACGCCAGTCCTGCATTAAAAATTCCACGATGTTCATTCCACCCCAGCTCCAGTCCCTGTCTGAGGCTGAAATTGGTAAACTCTCCTACAGCAAAAAGCTGTTCTCCAATAAGGGCCTTTCGCAGCCCCAGGAAAAAATTTATCCTGTACCCGGCATCGACGCCCAGAGTATAGCCCATTCCGGTGCTTATATACCCCAGCTTGCCGGCGTTTTCGCTTATCATTCCAAATAGAGTAACAGGGGGACCGTCAACAGAATATTCTCTGCCCAGGAGCTCCAGCTGTAAACCAACAGCAGCCCTGAACCCGCCCCTCCTGGAACCATAAAACATTACTTTTGTACCCATTATATATGGAGTTGAGGCCATGCTGGTCCCCTCTCCCACTGGTAGTTCCTTTCCTGCCCAGAGCTCCCACCTTTCCACAATACTTGTATTTACAGAAAGGTAAAAATTTCCAGGTGAAAAAATATACCCAGAGTTTATAGTTATTTCGCCCTTGCGGGGAACGTTAGTTCCCGGTACTGTCAGGTAACCATACGCTCCGGTAATGGAACTGATGGCCGGTGCAGGCATTATCCCCAAAAAGCCCATTACCATCAAGACCAATACAAATACAACCACACTTGTCTTTTTCATTTTATTCTCCTGAATAACTTATTTAGATTTGGAGGTCAGATTGTATTAAATTATGCTGTTTGTGAATGCCCTGAATTATTATAATAATTATAAAGTTCTTTTGTTTTCAAACAAATTTTTCATCAAAAGTAGGTACAAATGCTTTTGAGATTTCATGTATGTTTTTACATAGTGGGTTATTTTACAAAAATAATTCCATCCCTCTATTACTTCCAGTTATTTAGCTAAATTTCGTTTTGCACCATAACATCTAGGTATTATCTTTTCTCAAAATCCGGAAGCCTGGAGTGCTTATGTACTACAGCAAATTTTTTATTCCAACATCAAAGCAAGTACCCAAAGATACTGTTATACAGAGCCACATCCTGATGATCAGAGCGGGACTGATAAAAAAACTGGCAGGCGGAATATACTCCCTTCTTCCTCTTGGAAATAGAGTGGTAAAAAAAGTAGAAAATATTATCAGGGAAGAAATGGACAGGATTGGTGGGAGTGAGTTCGTTCTTCCGGTACTCATTCCAGGAGAACTGTGGAAAATGAGCAGCAGGTGGCGGACCATGGGACCGGAGCTTTACCGGTTGAAGGACAGAAACCAGATGGATTTTGTCCTGGCTCCCACTCATGAAGAAGTATTTACTCAACTACTCAAAGAGCATATTAAATCCTACCGCGATTTACCGCTGCTGGTGTACCAGATAGGATTGAAGTTCAGAGACGAAATACGCCCCAGATTTGGAGTGATGAGGGCAAAAAGTTTTATTATGAAAGATGCCTATTCATTCCACTCCCCGGATGAACCGGATTCCATGGACCGGACCTATAATCAGATGTGCCTGGCCTATAGAAGGGTGTTCAAGCGCTGTGGCCTGGAAACAATCCCGGTTGCTGCAGATTCAGGGGCCATGGGTGGGGCAAAATCAGAAGAGTTCATGGTGCCGGCAGAGGTGGGGGAGGAGGAGATTATTCGCTGCTCGAAATGCTCCTACCGGGCCAACAGGGAAAAGGCTGTATGTAAAAACGAAGAAATTCAATATAAGGACAGAGGAGAGGTTGCTCTTGTGGAAACTCCCGGGATAAAAACTATTGATGCTCTGTCCGGATTTATGGAAGCTCCATCTGCATTCATGATCAAGACTCTGGTGTACCGTACAGGCCAGGGGAATCTGGTGTTGGTGCTTATCAGAGGGGACCTGGAGCTTAATGAAACCAAGCTTAAAAACTATCTTGGAGAGACAGAGATTTACCATGCACAGCCCGAGGAATCTTTACAAAAGCTGGGAATTCCACTGGGATTTGCAGGCCCGGTAGGTGTAGACAGTGTCCATAAGGTTGCAGATTTAAGCATCAGGGGAATGAAAGGAGTTATTACAGGTGCAAACAGGGAAAATTACCATTATAAAAATATAAATGAAGGAAGAGATTTTCAGCCGGATTGTTTCACAGACCTGCGGCTGGTCAACAAAAGGGACAAATGTCCTCATTGCGGAGCATCCCTGGAGATGTTCAAAGGCATAGAGCTTGGTCATGTATTCAAACTGGGAGACAAGTATACAAAGGCTTTCGGTGTTTCATATGTGGATGAAAATGAAACTCTGAAAACCCCTCTTATGGGCTGTTATGGGATTGGAGTAGAACGAACAGTAGCTGCGGTTATCGAACAGAATCACGACCACAATGGGATAATCTGGCCCATGAGTATAGCCCCTTTTCAGGTATATATACTTCCCATTAAGTATACCGGAAGAATAAAAGAGGTTTGCAATAATATTAAGGACCAGCTGGAAGAAGAAGGGTTGGAGGCTATTGTGGATGATCGGCCCCTAAGGCCGGGAGTGAAATTCATGGATGCGGATTTAATAGGTATTCCTTTCAGAATAACCATAGGAGATAAAGGACTGAAAAATAACCAGGTAGAGCTTGTTGAAAGGAAAACCGCTTTCAGGGAGAACATACCGGTTTCCCGGATTACTTCTGTGGCAAAGCAAAAGGTGCAAACGGCAATGAATGAGTTGCAGTAAGTATTCACAAATGGCTGCTGCAGTTATTCTTTATTTTTTAAGCATGAGGAGGGAAGGATGAGCCAGGTTTCGGTAATTTTAGGAAGCAACTCTGACAAGGAAGTATTCCGGGGTATATCAACAATATTCAATGAATTTGGAGTAAGCTTTGAAAAAAGAATAATTTCTGCCCACCGAACACCGGAGGTACTGAAGGAGTATGTTGAAAAATCCGAAAAAAATGGAACCAAAGTATTTATTGGAGTAGCAGGGATGGCTGCAGCTCTTCCCGGTGCAATTGCCTCTTATTCCAACAGGCCTGTAATTGGTGTGCCTGTGGCCCTGAACTCGCCGGTAATGGGCCTTGATTCAATTTTTTCAATACTTCAAATGCCTCCTGGAATACCGGTTGCCACAGTAGGGGCCAATAACGGTAAGAATGCCGCTCTGCTTGCAGTTGAAATTTTGGCTGCAAGTGATACAATGCTGCATCAAAAGCTCGTTTCGTACAGACAGAAGCAGAAACAAAAAGTAAAAAATAGTGACCAGCAGTTCAC
>JBMCUI010000077.1:0-9251 GCA_048622675.1 Spirochaetota bacterium
CCCATGCAGAGACCAGGACGAACCAAAACTCACCGGTAGCACCGCAGCAACGTAACCTGACTGATACCAGACCAGCCTGTGCTTACCCGGTAGGAGGGGTCTGCGGCAGCCTCACCCTGAATACTGTGGGCCCCTGCCGGCTGCTTTGAGAAAAAATTTTCCCTTCGGAAGCTTTAACTGCTTTCTGTACGATTACCAGCCCCAGGCCCTTGCCCTCCACGTTTTTCTTCTGGGAAGCGGTCCCCCGAAAGAACGGCTGCCAGATTTTATCCTGCTCCTCTTCGGGGATGCCGGGTCCGCTGTTCTGTACCACCACCTGATATTCTCCTGCCTGGTGGGAAAGCTCCACCACTACCGGCCGGTGTTTATCGGAATACTTTACTGCATTGTCAATAAGATTTGAAAATGCTTTTTCCACCAGAACAGCGTTCGCTGTTATGGAGGAGCTGCCCACCGCGGAGGTAAACTGTATTACCCCCTCAGGATATTTTTGTATGATTTTCCTCAGCACCTCATCCAGCTGGAACCTGTCAGCACTTTCCCGTGGATTGACATAGTCAATTCGGGACAGCTCCAGGACCTTCCCCACCAGGCCGTCAATTTCCTGGACCTCCTGTTTGATGATCCTGGAAGATCTCTGCTTGTCCTTCATTTCCAGAGCCACATTTATCCTGGCCAGAGGGGATCGAAGCTCGTGGCTGATCAGATGGAGCAGCTCCCTCTGAGTACCGAGCATAGCACCAAGCTTCTCCGTCATGGTATTGAATGCTTCGGCCACTTTTCCAAACTGGGTGTTCCTGGTATTGGGTATTCTATAGGAGAGGTCGCCCTTTCCGATCCTCTCCGAGGCTTCCATTATCCTGTCCAGAGGTCCCAGGGTCTTTTTCACAGAAAGAAAAACCACGGTGACCACCAGTCCCACTATAACTGCAGTGAAAAAGAAAGGGGCAAGATAGTTGCGTTTTTTCAGGTTGGGTGGGATATAAATTGAAACCACCCTGTTCTGCCCCAGCTGAGTTTCCCTGTAGTGCATGGAAAGCATTCTGTGCATGGTATGAGAGGACATGCCGGGCATCATCTTTCTCATCCGCGTCATGTGCCCGGGTGCTGTATTTCTGCTGCGGCCCGAAGCACTCCCTTTTTCCACATCACCTGCTATCCAGCTGATTTTACCGTTTTCAGTATATACGATAACCACATTGTACACCCTGGAAAGAAACCATGCCTTCAGCCTTGACGGAGGTGCTCCCAGGTAGTCGGCGATAACAGATGCAGCCTCGTCCACCCTTCCGGTAAAAAGGTAATGGCCGATACTCCTCACATTGGCCCTGTAGTACACCCACATTACTATATTGACCAGCAGAAACCCTGCTGCCAGCAAGGATACAATTTTGATCAGAAACATGTAATATGAACGCCTGGTTTTCATTCTTTTTTCCCTGCCGGGTTTCATTCTTCTCTTCGTCCAATGAACATGTAGCCCTCACCCCAGATAGTGCGAATTATCCGGGGGTCCTGCGGGTTGTCTTTTAATTTTTTTCTCAGCCTGCTCACCAGTACATCCACCGACCGGTCAAAGCTTTCCCACTGGATCCGCCGGGTGTTTTCCATAATATTGTCCCTGGTAAGCACTCTGAAAGGATTAATGCAAAAGTAGTAAAGAAGCTCAAACTCAGCGCTGGTGAGCGGGACTTGGCTGCCCTGGACTATCAATTTCATTGAATCAGGCACCAGCGTAAATGAGCTGTAATCCAGTCTATTGTGTTTTTTATCCTCCGGCCGTGCCCTTCGCAGCACTGCTTCCATCCTGGCCAGCAGCTCCCTGGGCTCAAACGGCTTGGGAAGGTAGTCGTCAGCCCCCAGCTCCAGGCCCACTACCCGGTCATACACATCCCCCCTGGCTGTAAGCATTATTACCGGAACAGAAGAGTTTTTTCTTATACCTCTGAGCACCTCGAACCCATCCACCTGGGGCATCAAAATGTCCAGCACCACCAGATCGAAGCTGTCCGGGTCCTGTTTCTGGAATTCCAGGGGTGAGGTGAAGGCCACCACCTGGTGAGTGTTCTCCTCCAGGTAGTGCTTTAAAAGTTCGATAAGCTTTTTATCATCATCAACTACAGCCAGCTTTGCCATTTTTATCACTCTGCTGTACCGGGTGTACGTACCTGAAAAATCTTTCTCATTAAATATACATAACCCCGGACAATAAAGTACACCCTAATTGCTGTTTCTGATAGTATCCATCCATGATTTTTAAGCACCATCAACCACCCGGTTTTACGAAAATTAATAAAGGCCTCCCTTATCATATACTGGGAGGCCTTTGTAAAACCCGGCACATCATTCATCTCATTGTAATCATCCCGGTGCTCCCTTATGGGAGCCTGCTTGAACCGCAGGCGGTGGTTCCCACTCCAGCCCCATTTCCTCCAGGGAACTCGGGAGGCACCCTGCATCAGGGTCCATTTCAGCAAACTACTCGGCTTCTCCACCCTGGTAGTATCCACCCCTGGATGGACCACCATAACCGCCTCCCCATCTCGGATGTTTATTAAAACCACCTCTGTGGGAGGACCGCATACCTTTCCCTCTCATTCCATGGCCGTAATGGGGGCAGGAAGCCAGGTCTTCAAGGTCAGCAATTTTGTAGGTCTCCTGGCCCTTGTTCAGGGATGAAACAAACACCACCTCATCTTCCGCATAACCGGTTACGGTTATCCTGTCACCATCCTTCAACTCCAGCCCCATTTCCTCCAGACGCCACCATGGCCCCAGGGCCAGCTTGTATTCGGTTCCGTCACTGAGTTTAAGGAAAACACCCCCAGGAGTGCGCAGAGCAACGCTGCCGCTCAGCTCCACCTGTTCCTCGTTCTCGCCGCCGTGAGCGAAAGCAAAACCACCCAGAGCCAGCATCATCACTGCAGCCGCTGCTACTACTGTGATTACAGCCTTTCTTTTGTTTTTAAAACCTTTCATTGTAAAACCTCCTTACCTTTGTATTTGAGATTTTAACCTCAAATAGAATATAGAATGCAGTTTTTTCTACTTTATGAACAGAATGTAAAAAAGTGTAAAATCATAATTCATTAAGTTCACAGGTCAAATTGATTATATTTTCTAGTACAGAGTTAAACAGGGAAGGAGCTTTAACCGGTTTCCCGGTAAAACCACTACCATGAAAAACCTGCCGGTATGGATGGAGCTGCTGGCCCGCATCGATCCTGTAGCCTACGGGGTGGATCCTCTCCGGCAGGTGGTCCTGGCCAATACGGTACCTTCAGTGGTTATTGAGATGGTAACAAGACACCCGGTGGGAATAAACGTGCTGGCCATGGTAGGCTTCGGAGTTTTGTTTCTGGTCCCTGCAGTATGGCTTTTCAGCCGTACCGATATTTAAACACTCCAAACACCTCTATATAATTTACCACTAGTAGGTGGAGGCCGCCGCAGTACTGGTTTTTTTCTGTACATTTTAAAATTCTACCGGTCCCCCTCTACGATAGAAAAAGATATCAAGCCTTTGTATTTTTCCGCGCTTAAATCAGTTGAGTTCTCTGCTAATTTTCCTACTCTACAGTAATACACTCCGCCGGACAGCTGTCAGCAGCGTTCTGGGCGCAGTCCTCCAGGTCTGAAGGCACATTCCCTTCTGCAATGTTCCCGCCTGCTCGGTGCTTTTCTACAATCTGAGATAGTCCGTCATCCGGATTTTCTTCAAACACCTCCGGGCACTCGTCCCAGCATGCAGCACAGCTGGTGCACTCTTCACGGTCTATGGTTACCTTCATTTGCATCTACCTCCTGTATGAATTATTCTTGCCTTATATACACAAACCATTTACCCTATATATCGTTCACCACATATCGTTCACCAAAATGAAGAAAAATTAATTTTTCCACCATGAACAGCAGGACAAAAGTTTTGGACTGAACAGTTTTTTACATATCCCAGGAAGCAAGGGAGGAGCACCGTGAAAAGTATTTTTGCTGGACTCATAATGTTATCTGCTCTGTTTCTTCTGACACCTGTTTCTGCATCAGCCCAGGACTACCCAGCTGCCCCCCACTCAGTAGCCACAGCTGACAACTTTCTGGCACCAAGCCTCAATCCCGCAGCCCTGGGAGTGGGTAACTCTGCCGGCCTGGGCTTAACCAGTCCCTATACCAGGAAGGATTTGGAACAGGGCGCAGGTGCATTTTTCAGCGATTACGGGCTTTTTATAAACGGCTACCATCTAGCATACTCCTTTAATAAGCTTTCAGGCACCGGGCACCATAATGTGGCCCTGGGAGTGAATCCTGTTATAAACAACTACTTCGGCTTCGGCCTTGGATGGAGGAAGGGAGAAATAAAGGTGCCCCGGTATACGTTTTCTGTTCTTTCCCGGCCTCTGGATGCTGTATCTCTGGGAGGTACCGTTACTATGCAGCACGGCAGCAGCACGGACTACCGGCTGGGGCTGGGCTTGAGGCCCCTGTTTTTTACAGACTACCTGACCGACCGGGTGAGTGTTGCTGCTGACCTGGCCTACAAAGGCAGGGAATGGAAAAAGCCTTTGATTTCACTCCACACAGAGGTTGCAGACGGAGTGTTTATGGACACAGGATACGATTTTGAGAACGACAGTGTTCACGCCCAGGTAAGCTTTGCATTTCCTCACCTTCAGGTTGGATCGCTTGCACATTTTCGGGATACCGGGGATTTTCAATCCGGCGAGGGATTCTTTTTCCTTTCTGCTGCCAGGTTCCGTTCTCTGTGCATACTGAGAGGCAGGCGGTTTGCCGAATACCCGCTGGAGCCCGCAGTGGTGGAGCAGCCGCCGGGACCGGATATTCCTCCTTTTACCATCATAGAGCCTGCCAAGACCATCCAGCAGGTCATTGTGGAAATCCAGAAGCTGAAACAGGACCCCTCGGTAAGAGGGATAGTGTTCATCAACCAGAACTTTGCAGCTTCGTTTGCCAACTATATGGAGATTCGGAATGCGCTGGAGGATTTTAAATCTGCAGGCAAGCAGGTGGTATTCTACTATGAGACGGCGGACAACCTCAACTACGCTTTTGCCGCCTCAGTTGCTGACAGAATCTACCTTCAGCCGCAGGGATACATCTCTCTAACAGGTATAGCAGCTGCAAGGCCCTACCTGGAAGGTTTTCTAGACATGGTGGGAGTTGAGGTTGTCAATTTGAAAAGTCATCCTTATAAAACATCGTACAATATCTTATCCGAATCAGAAATGACCGATGCCGAACGCACCCAGCTGAGCAGGGTGGTGGAAAGTCTGTACCGGAATATGACGGAGATGATTACTTCAGGCAGGAAGCAGAGGCTTGCCAGGCCCATTGACCAGATTATAAACGAAGGGCCATACCTGGAGGCTTCCAGAGCTCTGGAAGCCGGGCTGGTGGACGGCATCATTTATCAGGACCAGCTGGAAGAAAAACTGCAGGAACTTCTGCCCGGTGCAAAAACCGGGAAATATTTCTTCACAAGAGACCTCCGCTATGACTGGAGCATCTCACCGAAAAACCGGGTAGCAATAATTTATGCAGCCGGACCTATACATACCGGAGAAACCGAACAGGGGACTTCTATAGGGTCAGAAACCGTTGCCAGAGCAATCAAACAGGCCCGAAAGGACCCATTTATCTCAGGTATCATCCTCAGAGTCTCCAGCAGAGGAGGCTCTGCAGTGGCGGCAGATGTTATAGCAAGGGAGATAGCTCTTACCGTAAATGGTGACAACCCCAAACCGGTTGTGGTCTCAATGGGCGACACCGCCGCTTCTGGAGGGTACTATATCAGCTCGCCTGCAACAAAAATCGTGGCCCAGCCGGTGACCATTACCGGCTCCATTGGAGTAGTGGCAGTGTTTCCCAATATTGTGGGGCTCTCCCGGAAGCTCAAGGTCAACTGGGAAACCATTAAAAAAGGCCGGCATGCAGATATGGGAGCTTTGTACCGTAGAATGAGCCCTGAGGAGAAAAAAATAGTCCAGGGTTTTCTGCACTCAACTTATCAGAAGTTCGTTGAGGTTGTTTCTGAAGGGCGGGAGATGAACACCTCACAGGTGGAAGAAGCAGCCCAGGGGAAAGTATGGACCGGAGAACAGGCCAAGGAAAAGGGGCTGATAGACCATCTGGGAGGTCTGCGGGAAGCTATTGGGGCAATGCAGCTGCTGCTTGGTGCTGAAGAAGGTGTGCAGCTGGTGGAAGTCTCCGGGGAAAAGCCCCTCTCAGTTTTTAATCAGACCCGCGGCCTGGTAAAAACCCATATAAAAAACGACCTTCCACCTGAGATGAAGGCAGTGGTGGATGCTGCAGAAGGCCTGAAGCTCTACGGGGATGAAGCGGTACTGATGATTGCTCCCTACTACTTCGGGGTGGAAAAATAACGGAAAATCATTCTTGTTTCTGGTGATAAGAGATTCACACCCTTCATGAAGGGCAGAAAAATACTGTATTGAATCCTCAAAATCATTATCAGTAAATTGTTTGGTCTGAAACAGGATATTTCTGGTAAGCGGAACTATTCGAAAATCATGTAAAACCTTTTCTACAAATTCAAATGCTTTTACTCTGCTGGTTAACTTCTGGAGTATGTAAAATAGATTATTAACCGATATAGCAGATATATATTCTTCTAGTAGTCCTTCAGCTGCAAGTGCCCATACCTTTTCAGATTGTTCATAAAATGGCTCCCGCTTTACCAGCACATCCATAATCACATTGGTATCAATGAATATTTTCATATTTTTTCATTATATTTTTATATATCTTTGATCATATATTATAATTTTTAATAACCAACACAGCATAGGACAGAGAGGAGGCCTGCACCTGCACCTTTCTTCCCTTCCGGGATAGCTTAATTCCTCCTCCGGCAGCAGGCCAAAATGCGTTAACATCCCTTATTGCAGCCTTTGAGGGAGTCTCAAAGCAGGCTTCCTGGGGCTGTGCTGAGGGGTTTATGCATACCAGAACCTGACTGCCGGAGGTGTTTCGGAGATATACCAGGGGATACCGGTAAGGTTCTGCATACAGGGGCACAAACTCACTGTCTGCCTGCAGGGCAGGGTGCTCACGTCTGAGCTTTACCAGTTTTTTCACCCGGTTCAGGAGTGAGGAGGGGTCTTTTTCCATCTCAGCGACACTGGGCCTGTGGGGGTCCGGGTCTACCGGGAGATACAGATTTTCGGAACTGCATTCTGAAAACCCGGCATTCGGGGAGCTGTCCCACTGCATGGGAGTCCGTGTACCTGTCCTGTTGTATCCTCCTTCCCTGCTGGGAAGCTCAGAAAGATACCGCATCCCGATCTCATCCCCGTAGTAGATTCCCGGTATCACCGGCATGGTAAAAATAAATGCAAAAACCAGCTCCACCTCCCGGCTGGTCCTCCCCCTGCGTATCCTGAACACATCGTGGCTTCCTGAGGGCATCACCATCAGCATGCGGGGGTGGGTCTGGTTCCTGAACTCCATGAACTCTTCCAGGAATTCCCTGATATTGCCCCTGCCTTCCTGGGAAAAGAAACTGGGCCCTGGCTGGCCCACATCCGCATGCCAGGGGTACTCTTTCCGGAACAGAGAGGTGTAGCCTCTGGAGTGAAAGTGAAGCAGAAAATCCGCATGAAACCCGCCTTTGAGAGCCCTGGGCGGTATGCCCCACTCTGACAAAAATGCTGCCCGGGGATAATCACGATCGAGCATGGCCCGCACTTCCTGCCAGAACAGGCAGGTGTGGTGGGCCCCGGGGTCATTTTTGACCAGGGAAAAGGCCATGTCCACCCTGAGTCCCCGGGCTCCCATGTCCAGGTAAAACCGAATTATGTTCTCCATCTCTTTCCTTACGCATTTCACCTCAGGGTGGCTGGTGGGAAGCTGCCAGGGCTCCGAAGGTCTGGCAAAGCCGTAGTTGAGGGCGGGCTGGCTGTAGAAGAAATTGGTAATATAGTTGCCGTCCCGCTGTGCGTAGCCCTTGACCGTATTGAGTCCAGCAGGGTCGTTATCCCATACCGATCCTGTCCAGATGTACCAGTTGGTGTACCGGTTTTTTTTCTGCCTGCTGGAGTGTTTGAACCAGGGATGGTCCACAGAAGTATGGCCGGGTACCAAATCCAGGCATACCTTAATGCCTCTGTGCTCCGCCTCCCGAAAAAGCCTCCTCAGGTCTTTGTTGGTCCCGTAGCGGGGGGCAACTGTATAGTAGTCGGTAATGTCATACCCCCCGTCCCTGAAAGAAGAGCAGAATACCGGGTTGAGCCAGATGGCATTGCACCCAAGCTGCTTAATATAATCCAGCTTCTGTATCAACCCAGGGATGTCGCCTATTCCGTCGGCGTTTGAATCATAGTAACTTGGAGGATAAACCTGATAGAACACCGCTTGGTTGAGCCAGGGAGGATAATACTGCATGCTGTACATCCTGCTGTTTGGATTAGAATTACCATAAATATATAGTCAAACTCAGTAATGGAGTATGGTTATAATAATCTGTAAAAGTGGTTAAGAGAAGGCAGAACAGTATCATTTTACTTACGCTATTATGTAAAAGGAGACCTATTCCAAAACATCATATACGGTGTACAATTCAAGGGTCTCGCTCATGTAATTTCCCCAGCTGTCCACCAATCCATCTTCCCCTCCGTTGAGAACCAGCTTATAGTAGGAATCCGGACCCTGGTCGATTACCGGCAATAAAAAACAAAGGATGAGCTGGTTGTTCTGGGAGTCCCACTGATACTCAACAAGCTCCCCGGTTACACCATTTACATTTCCATAACAAAACTCAAGAAAAACCTCCTCCAAAGCCCGGTATACCTCCACCGGTGCTGTAAATAGTATGTTAAACTCCACTCTGCTTTCATCGGCCGTGGTATCCAGAAGCATATTCCGGTTATGATAGCATTCCCCATCTTCATAAATAACCGAATTGCTCAGCTTCAAAGGGTCAACAATTTCTATTTTCTCCACTTTCAGGAGCCTTGAGTTCGCACCATTCACCACCCATCCAAAAACGTATTCATTATCAAGTGGCATTCCGTGGATATTACATACAGCGCTGTCAAACCTGATCCGGTAGCTCTCTTCGGGTGCCATGGGCTGTTCAAACATAAAACATAGAGAATAGCTCTCTTCCTGGGTCTTTTTTTCCAGGTAATAACCCAGGGAAGGGTCCAGAGAAACCAGGTCTGCTACTGAATGGAGGGAAAAATCCGAGTTGAATGACACTTCCAGATGCATATCCT
>JBMCUI010000078.1:0-9137 GCA_048622675.1 Spirochaetota bacterium
CTTCTACCCCATGTAATGGAAAGCCCGTGACAGGGTTTATTGCAATTTAACGGGGAGATAATTTGGTAATCAGATGTTTCTTCTGGTAGATTTGATGCCCGATTCAGTAATCAGGTAGTCCACAGGGAGGTCATTTTCATCTACCGGAAGGGCATTGAAGATCAGCCGGTCGTAGGTAGGGGCACAGGTCACAGGATTTTGGTTCTGCCTTAAAAACCGGTCGTAGAACCCTCCGCCGTAGCCCAGCCTGTACCCATCAGGGCTGAAGCATAAACCTGGAGCTATTATCAGGTCCAGCGATGCATAGTCCGCTTCTTTGCAGTAATCAGCAGGCCCCTTTATTCCATAGGCTCCTGGAGTCAGATCTTTTTCTGTATCGGTGATCACCACTGCTTTCATTTCACCAGAGTTTAAATCAATTTTGGGAACACAGACCTGTTTGCCGGTTTGGAGCGAATGCCTGATTATACCCCGGGTATTAACCTCGCTTCTGAAACTCACGAAGCAAAATATACACCCGGCTTTTTTGTACACCTCCCATTCCAGAAGGTTTTTTTCGATATTTGCATCCAGTTTCTTTTTTTCCGATGCCGGTATACTGTTTCTAATCCTGCTGGTCTTTTTCCTCAGTTGTTTTTTCTGCATCCAGGTCCTTTCTTGATTTTAATTGCTTGAAAAAATCAAGCCTTTTTTTAAGCTCTCTTTCCTGGCCCAGTTCTCCCGGAGTATAGAACTGTACGTCCATTGGAGTGTACTTTTGCTTCACAACATGGTATTTGTACTGGTGCGGATACTTATAGTATTTTTTTGCATAATGGGAAGCCCTGAGGTAGGAAGGGACCTCCGCAGAAGGGTGGTCCTTCACAAAATGTGAAGCTTTTTCAATAGCAGTGTAGCTGGAATTGCTTTTTGGCTGGAGAGAGAGGTAAATGGTAGCATGGGAGAGTATAATTCTTGCTTCAGGCATGCCTATCCTTTCCACAGCCTGGTATGCCGATTCAGCCAGGACCAGGGCAAAGGAATCCGCCAGTCCGATATCTTCACTGGCCAGAATGAGAAGCCTTCTTGCTATAAACAGGGGGTCTTCTCCTGCCTCCAGCATCAGCCCCAGCCAGTAAATAGCAGCATCAGGGTCGGAGCCCCTGATGGACTTTATATATGCTGAAATTACGTTATAATGGTAGTCTTCGTCACGGTCATACAGCATGGGCTGGTCTTTTATGACCTTGTTCAGGCTCTGCATACCCACCCTGTTACTGCCGGATACCACCATAGCGGCCTCTGCCAGGTTGAGCATCCTCCTGGCATCCCCGTTAGCCCTTGTTACCAGAAAAGACCTTGCTTCCTGGTCCACCGCAAAAGAGCCCTTCTTCTCAGCTGTTTGCAGTACCTTTTCCAGAGAATCAACCGAAAGTTTTTTGAATTCAAACAAAAGAACCCTGGAGCGAAGAGGGGGTATGAGGTAAAAATAAGGGTTGTGAGTGGTGGTACCAATCAGAATGACCAGGTTTTCTTCCAGTGCTGGTAAAAGCCCGTCCTGCTGCATCTTATTAAAGCGATGTATTTCATCGATGAACAGTATGGTCTTTTTACCTTCCTGACGGTGGTAATGGGCCTTTTTCAGGGCCCCGCGCAGATCGTCAACCTTTGCTGTTACCGCATTCAGCCGAATAAACTCGCTTCTGGCAAGGCTTGCAATTATTTTTGCCAGAGCTGATTTGCCACTGCCGGGCGGCCCCCAGAAAATACAGGAAACCATTCTGTCCTTTTGAATAAACTGATAAAGGGGACCGTCTTTTCCTACTATTTTATCCTGCCCGAAAAACTCGGTAAGGTCCGAAGGAGCACAGCGAGTGGCCAGTGATTGATGTTCGCTGCTGCTGCGAAATAAATCATTCATTGTTCTATATACTCTCAGCCAGGGACTTTCCTGCTTCAATCAGTGCGTCCGACCTGGTGTGGGTTTTTGATTCGGAGGTTATCCTTACCACCGGCTCGGTATTGGAACGCCGAATATGAAGCCATTCGGTATTGCTGTATATTTTCACCCCATCCTGTGTGTCAAACCGGTAGCCGGAAAAATACTCTCTGCACTTACTGTATAACCGGTGATAAAATTCCTCCCTTTCGTTCAATTTCCTGGATGCAAGTGGAAACTTATACTTTTTCATAACATAGGCAGGAAAAGTTTTAATAATCTGCGATAAACTTTTCTCAGAACCAGCAAGCAATTCCAGAATAAGCCCCATCCCCAGTATGCTGTCCCGGCAGGGATTAACTTCTGGAACAATAACCCCGCCGTTTCCTTCGCCTCCGTAGCCCAGGTTGTGCTGAAGCAGGGTCCTGGTGACATGAATTTCACCTATTTTGGTTCGGTACACCTTTACCCCGAACCTTCCGGCAAGGTCATCCATCATCATGGATGTGGAGAGGTTGCATGCAATATCGGTTTTGTGATTTCTTAAAAAAGACTCACCTGCCAGCACCAGGGTGTACTCTTCACCAACTGCCTGTGCTGTTTCTGCCACTACCGACAGCCTGTCCCCATCCGGGTCCTGAGCAAAACCAACATCTGCCTTTGAATCTTTGACCAGTTTTTCCAGATGATGCAGGTTCCGGGGAACAGGCTCGGGTCCCCTTGGAAACCTGCTGCCGGCAGTCTCGTTGATGCCAAACACTTCACAGCCCATCTGCTCCAGAAAACTCCTGTTTATTTCCGAAGCTGCTCCTCCACCAGGGTCCACAGCCACCCTGAGTTTTTTTCTTGGTATCAGGTGGGGATGGAGAATACCCATTACCCCCTGGATGTGAATACTGCCGGCAGTTTTTTCATGAAAAAGAACTCCCGGATTTTCCTCCGTTTTCTTGTCCAGACTATTCTGATGAATGCTTTCAGTATGCAATTTAAGGTTTTCGGTGCTTTTCTCATCCAGGAACAGCCCTCTTTCGGTGCAGAACTTCAGTGCATTCCATTGGTGGGGATTGTGGCTGGCGGTTATAGCAATACCCCCGATACATCCCAGTTTTCGGGTATTGAAAAGCACAGTAGGGGTTGCCGCCACCCCTATGTCCACCACATCGTAGCCGAGAGAAAGTACCGTGCTCTGCACAATATTCTGTATTGCTGTACCGCTTTTTCTGGTATCCCTTCCCACCAGCACTTTTCCGGAAGTTTTTCCCAGCAGCCTGAGAAAGGCCTTCAGGTACTGCTCAATGACCGGGGGTGTCAGGTCCTTGCCTACAATTCCCCGTACTCCTGAAACACTGACCATTAAAGGCATGGATCAAACCTTTTAGGAATCTATGTCCTATAATTTTCATCTTGAAAGTAAAGGCAAACAATTAAAAAGTAAATAGAATCTTACCCGGGTTAGCGGCTCCGCAGAGTGTAGTTTACTCCTTCAGCCATCTTTTTCTCTTAAAAAACCAGACCAGGCTCAAAGCAGTTGCCACCATTACCGCCCATACGATAGGATAGCTCCATTTCCACTCAAGCTCGGGCATGTATTCGAAGTTCATCCCGTAAATACCTGCTAGAAATGTAAGTGGAATAAAAATGGTGGCAATCAGAGTTAGCACTTTCATGATGGAGTTCATTTTATTGCTGATGCTGGTAAGGTAGGTGTCCAGCATACCGGTCACTATATCCCGAAAACTTTCAGTGGAATCGATTACCTGTATGGTATGGTCATATACATCCCTCAGATAAATCAAGGTGGTTTTTTTTATCAGTTCTCCTTCCACTCTCTGCATGGTATTGATCAGCTCTCTCAGGGGCCACACTGATTTTCTGAGAGATATGAGCTCCCGTTTGGTGGTATGGATTTTCCATGATGTCTCAGAGGTGGGTCTGACCAGCAGCTCTTCTTCCAGGTCCTCCAGTTTTTGACCAAACCTCTCCAGGATGATAAAATAGCTGTCCACAACTGCATCGATAAGAGAATAGGCCAGGTAATCAGCTCCCATTTTTCTAATTCTGCCCCGGTTGGTTTTAATTCTTTCCCTTATCGGATCGAACACATCTCCCTGTCTTTCCTGAAAAGAAAGGACATAGTTCCGGCCGAGTACCAGGCTCACCTGCTCAGATTCTATACTTTCTTCTTCATCCTTGTATGAAAGCATCTTCAAAACAAAAAAGAGGTACGATTCGTAATCTTCTGCCTTGGGTCTCTGCCAGGTATTAAGAATATCTTCCAGCATCAGATGATGCAGGCTGAGG
Source organism: Spirochaetota bacterium (assembly GCA_048622675.1). Classification (GTDB taxonomy): domain Bacteria; phylum Spirochaetota; class B62-G9; order B62-G9; family DRHN01; genus JBMCUI01. The sequence continues at coordinate 4,220 of JBMCUI010000078.1, forward strand.
TTCCTGCCCAGTTCCTCCATTACCTTCGGTTCATGGAGTCCATCAACATTGATCCAGGTAACCCCGGGAGAGCGTAAATAAGAAAAACATACATCCATATCTTCTGTCTGTTCTTCAGAGTAGCTCTCCTGGGTATAATTGATAATGGAAATCCTCACGTTTTTGGTCTTCCTTTCCCCAATATGTACCAGGGTTCCCGGAGGCAGACCGATTACAGAGGAGCTGGTCTTATGAGAAGATTTTTTAAAAAGTTTTTTCATCTTTTCCTCCTTTCTATTCTATCAAGAAATAAAAAACTCTTCCACATCTAATTTTATTTTAGTTTGGAGAGAACCTTCTATAGGATTTCTAATTTACTCTTTCAGACCAGTGAGTGTAATTCCTTTGATGAACTGCTTCTGTGCTATGAAGAACATGCCAAGGATGGGCAGGGTAGCCAGAGTAGTGCCGGCCATCAGCTGGCCCCAGTTGATTCCTCCTTCCTCTTTGAACATAGCCAGGCCATACTGGAGGGTTCTTATTTCAATCCTGTTGGTAACCACCAGCGGCCAGATATAGTTGTTCCAGCTCCACATAAAAGTAAAAATTGCCAGGGTAGCCAGTATAGGGCGGGCCAGTGGAAGCATTATTCTGAACAGAAATCCCAGGTGGCCGCATCCATCCAGGGTTGCCGCCTCTTCCAGCTCCTTGGGTATAGTCATAAAGAACTGCCGAAGCAGAAATGTGCCGAATGCCATGGAAATAAAGGGAAGTATCATTGCTGCATAGGTGTCTATAAGCCCAAAGAAGTTCAGTATAATATACACAGGTATCATTATCACCTGGAGAGGAATCATCATTGTACCCAGCAGAATATAAAAAAGCCCGTCTCTGAAGGGGAACTTGAGCCGTGCAAAGGCGTATGCCGAAAGCGAGCAGGTGATAAGCTGTCCGGCTGTGATGGAAACAGATACAATAAGGCTGTTAAGAAAAAACCTCCAGATGGGTATGGATTCCATAACATTTTTATAATTGCTGAGGCTGAAACTCCTGGGAATAATGCTGAATGGGTCGGCCAGGACTTCCCGCATATCCTTGAAAGAGGTTGATATACCCCATACAAATGGAAATATCATTGCTACTGCACCGGTAATAAGCACCAGGTGCAGAAGGCCGTACTTTATATACTTCTTCAGCTTCCTCCTTTTCAATAATGGACCCTCTTTCCCAGTATTTTCACCTGGAAGTAGGTTAATACCAGTATGATAACAAACAATATATATGCAGCAGAAGAGGCATATCCGATCTCCAGAAATTTGAATGCCCGCTGGTAAATGAAATATACAAGTACCAGTGAAGAGTTCAGGGGACCTCCCTTGGTAGTTACAGCAACCTGCTCGAATACCTGAAAAGAAACTATTACTGACATGATTAATACAAAAAAGGTGGTAGGGCTGAGCAGTGGCAGGGTTATTGAGAAGAACCGCTTTATAGGACCTGCTCCGTCTACTTCTGCTGCTTCGTAGTACGTGTGGGGAATATTCTGCAGCCCTGCCAGGAATATGATCATATAGTAGCCCGTGTTTTTCCAGATGGTCATAATGCTTATAGCCACCAGAGTTACACTGGGACCTCCTGCCCATGAGGGTATGCTCACTCCCATACCTTCAAAGACTACAGTAAAAATACCCCTGGGGTCGTTCAGCCAGGACAGAGGCTGAACTCCCAGCAGGCCCAGAAGGTAATTGAGAATACCGTTCTGGGTTTGAAATATCCACTGCCATATAAATGCAGTAGCCACCACCGAGGTCATAACCGGCATAAAATATGCCGTCCTGTAAATGGAAATTCCCTTTATTCTAGTGTTGAGCAGCAGTGCCAGAATAAGTGAAAGAAAAAGACAGAACGGTACGGTTATAAATGTCTAGTAAAATGTATTTACTAAAGCTTTCCAGAATTCTTCTGACTGAAACAGCTTTTTATAGTTTTCTATGCCTATAAACTTCATATTTCCCAGAAGGTTCCATTTGTTAAAGCTCAAATAGAAAGCAAAAAATATAGGAACAATAATAAATGTGGAAATAATTAAATAGGTGGGAAGAATAAACAGGAAAGCTTTCCTGATTTCTCTTTGTCGGTGTTTTGTAGATAAGAATCTTTTTTTCATTATAATATAGATTTCAGAACCTTGTCTGGAAATTTAACATTATACCTTTTCCAAATGCCAAATCAATGATTAAAGGACTCTGATAGGTAGTATAATATCGAAGGCCCACTCCACCGCCCAGCATAAAATCCATAGTATTGTACCCAATGATACTGCAGTCCAAAAATGGAGCAATTTGAATCCTGTTGTTCCACGGCAGGGGTATATTCAGCTGATTTTTAACAGAAACCCGTTTATTTCCGGTAAAGGATTCAGGGTTGGTTCCCCTCACATTGGTATTGAGTATCAGATTTTGGGGAATAGAACCATCTATGATACTCACAGAGGTATTGAGTGAATAGACTATTTTTAAAAAAATGTCCCGGTATATGTCCAGCAAGGCAGAGAATCCATAGAAGGAGGAACCGTTCTGATTATATCCATAGAAGGGCTTTAGGGCCAGGAAATACCATTTTCTTCCTTTAGGCAGTACAGGGTCTCTTCGGCCTGTTTCAAAATAGGGATAGACTGCAAAACAGTACATATCAGTTTTATTAAACAGAAGTTCCATTCCCAGCCACCCATCACCGCTGCTGAAAGCAGCTCCTGGCATAAGCTTCAGCGATGGGGGTCCACCGGATTCATAAACGTACTCCGCCTCAACACTGTACCTCAGGTTTCGGGGTCTGCTTTTAAAAAATAAGAGAAGTCCTCTGTTTTCATACACCGGAATTTCCACATAAAGATTGGAAGAATTTCCGAACAGGTTCGTATGGTTTATATACACGGAAAAAAAGCAGTAAAAGCTTTCATCCTCATACCCCATATATCCGGAAGGGCCAAACAGAAAGTAATTTTTTTCTTTGAGTTTCAGTGTTAATATTAGATGTTCCTGCTTATCGTATTCATCATTGAAGAAAACCTCCGAGAAAAGTCCGGACTGGAGAAGTTTTTCCCGGCTTTTATTTATCTTTTTCATCAGTACTTCCAGCTGATACTCATTTCCCTCCTCAAGGGCAAGCAATGATCGTATATATTTCTCATCAGTAACATCATTTCCCTCAATAATCAGCTTTTTCAAATATAATTTTCCAGGTTCCTGGTCTGCACCTGCAAGATAAGATGCTCCTGCCTGAATAATCAGTAGTATTACTATGAAAACCGGAGTTTGCCTGATCCATTTCATTTGTTTTCTTCTTTTTGAAGGAGCTGGTTTACTTTCTTTGCAGCCAGTGCAAGTGCCTTCTGGGGGTCGTTGCGGTTTATCATTATATCTTCTATGGCAAAACGAATAATCTTGTCTATCTGGGGTAGATAAGGGGTAAAATCAGGCGGCCTGGAATACGGTAGTTCTTCTATGGGTACCCTGTAATTAGGGTTTTGCTGATGGAAGCTTTTCAGCTCCAGGCTGTCAATTGCAGATTGCCTGAGAGGGAGGTAACCGGTTTGTTTGTGCCATCTTATGCTGTTGTTCTTGCTGGTAATCCAGTTAAAAAAAGACATGGCTGCTTTTTTCTTTGCGTTTACCTTTGTAAAAATCGCCAGACCAGCTCCCCCTAAAAGCACTGATTTATTTTCTATATAAGGCAGAAACCCGATGCCCAATTCCCAGGGAAGGTTTTCCTCTGCATACTTGATGCCGGCACAGGTAATTGGACCCATTGCAATTTTTCCTTCCAGAAATGCGCTGGTGCCTTCAAACAAAGTCCAATTGGTAGGCATGATTTTGTATTTGTAAGACATATCCTGAACCAGGTTCATTACTTTAAGTCCCTCTTCGCTGTTAAAAAGGGCTTGGGTGTTTTCTTCATTTAAAAACTCTCCTCCTACCTGGCGTATCAGTGGGGTAAAGCCAAAAACACCTTCCAGAGAAACCATGGTGCCCCACTGATCAATTTGTCCATCACCGTCTATATCCCGGGTCAATTTTTTGCCGTACTTTATAACCTGGTCCCAGGTCCGGGGTGGTTTTTGGGGGTCCAGCCCTGCTTTTCTGAAGGCATTTTTATTGTAATACAATACCTGAACACTCTGATTGAAAGGAAAAGCGTATATTTCCCCGTTTCTGCTGACCCCGTTCCAGAACTGGCTTAGTATATCCTTTTTTGCTTCTTCAGGTACAAGGTAAGTTATGGGCTCCAGTTCATCTTCAGCAATAAATACATCCAGATATTCAATCGCTACCTGGGCAATGTCAGGCATATTATCTGTTTTTGCAGCATTTACAAGCTTAACTTTCAACTCATCGTAAAGACCCTGGAATACCGGTTGGACCTGCACCTGGTCATGAGTGGCATTGTACTGTTTGACCATTTCTTCAAGGGTGTCCCCCTGATATATACTCATACTGTGCCACAAAATAAGCTGAATAGGTTTTCGCTGCAGTTTCTTTACAGCAGAGCAATATCCGGAAGCTCCGGCCACAAAGGTAATGATTAGAATCAGTAATATAATAGACTTTTTCATTTTACTTTCCCGAATAAGCTTAATTTTTGATCTTATAAATGTCAATCTTTTTAAAATGTCTTACTTCAGAAGCTTTCTCTCTACATCAACAATGCGCCAGCACTGATCAATTGGTTTCAGATACAGCTTCTCCTGCATCTTTTTTTTAATTATCTTTTGTGCTGAAGTTATCAATTTTTCATATGTTACTATAAAAACTGGGCTGCTGTTATCAGCTATTTTTTTAATTTCTATGTTTTTTATGCCATATACTACAGCATTCTCAGGCAAAGCCTCCAGGTCGTTCACCTCATCAGGATCAATAATTTGACTTCCATAGGCCCGTGC